>DAOVJH010000233.1 GCA_030673345.1 Pseudomonadota bacterium | reverse complement strand
GATCAGGAACAGACTCAGTTTGCACTGTCACATGAAGCACTACACTGTGCGCTCTCACATTTTCATCGCCGTGGCCACCGGGTAAAACATCGTTGGGATCTCGCCTGTGATTATGCAGTGAATCCACTGTTGATAAACGATGGTTTAAAGCCTACACCAGATGCTATGCACCTCCGTGAATACGAAGGTATGACGGCCGAAGAGATCTATCCCTGTCTCGAAGACAATGATAACGATGGTGAGCGTGATCTAGAAGATGACAAGAAGTCTGATGATGTTGATAACGATGATCAGCAATCACGTCAGGACAGCGGTGGCGGCGGTAAGGAAAAAGAAAAAGAGAACGACGAGCAGAGTGAAGGCCAGGGTGAGCAGGATAAAGATCAGGATGATGCCGGAAAGGACGGCATGGCACCAAAACCTGCTGGAATGTCACCCCAGGAAGAAGATGAATTAAGCCTGCAGTGGGAGCAGCGTCTGGCTGGTGCTGCGCAACAGGCTCTGCAGTCTGGCAAGCTGGAAGGCGAGATGGCACGTATGGTCGATCACCTGCTGCAGCCAAAACTACCCTGGCGCATGTTACTGGCAAGATACATGTCAGCAACAGCAAGGGAGGATTACAGTTATACACGGCCTTCTTCGCGTCGTGGCGATCCTGCGGTTTATCCGAGCATGCGCAGTCATGAAACCAGTATCGTCGTTGCCATTGATACCAGTGGTTCGATCGACCAGGAAGAGATCCAGGAATTTATTTCCGAGATCGACGCCATCAAAAGCCAGGTACGTGCCAGTGTTACTCTGCTCACCTGTGACTCAAAATTAAATCACGGCTGCCCATGGGTATTCGAAGCCTGGGACCAATTTCAGTTCGATGTTGAGATGCGCGGTGGCGGCGGTACTAATTTTAAGCCGGTTTTCGAATGGGTAGAGGCACAGGATAAAGCACCGGACCTGCTGGTTTACTTTACCGATGCAGAAGGCGTGTTTCCAGATAGTGAGCCTTATTACCCCGTTACCTGGCTGGTTAAAGGTAAAACTAAAGTGCCATTTGGCGTACGAGTTCAGTTAAATTGATTCAATACATAACCCACAGAATATACTGTCATCTCGACCTGCGGTAGAGATCTTATTCATCAGTGTTTCAAGATCTCTCCCGCAGGTCGAGATGACAACTTTTGTAATATATTAAATTTATATGACCCTTTCAGCAGAAGATAATCTACGCCTAAACGTTTTGCTTGCGCAGGAGCTTCATGCCGTGCGCATCGATGAATCTAAAATGACGGTGTTTGCCTTAACCTCCAAAGGTGAAGCAAAAGTTCCGCTAAATGCCATCGGCAAAGATGAAGCTTATATCAAAGAAGTTAAAGCATTATTCAGTACGCACGTGATGGGGTCGCCGGGAGGTTACCCGGTTTATCTTAAACGTTGGACACGTATGGGGCAGGCGCGTGATGATAGCCTGGCGCAGTTATTATTGTTGGGTGAACCTGAAGCGGTTGTTGCCGCAGTTCATGCACAGGGTCTGACTGACGAACTGGCAGCACGCGCGTGGTGGGCGATGCCTACTGCTGAAAATGCACGCAAGATGTTAGAAAAAAGAGCGGTCGTGGAAGGTGATACCGGCAAAGAGCTGGCGGATTTTTTGATCGAATTTTTACCGTTCGAAGAAGAGCAGAGTGATATGATCGAATCTGTTCGACTCGTCTTACAGCCTGGGCTTATCAGTCAGCAGGAAAAAGAAAAGCTGTGGTCGAAAACAAAAACCAAACGAAGTTTTTATGTGGGCTTTCTGCACGCCTCGGCAGATGACCTGCCTGTCGAAGTCGATGCGCATACTGATCACGAAAAGATCAAACAGTTGTTGATGCCATTACTGGAGCAGGGTAATCCTTATGCATTGATGCTGGAAAAAGTATTAAGCGAAAAAGGACAGGCATTTTTAAATACCATCGAAGATGCAATGAAAAAACCAGGTAACCAGGATGTCGTCGTCTCCCTGCTGGCTGCTATAGCAAAATATTTTGATAGCATCGCGCCTGAAAAATTCACTGAAGATGACATAGGCTTGATCTGTTCTGAAGCAGAATCCTTCTGTTGCGGTGACAATGAAATGCTCAATGAAGTTGTTTCAGTGTTAAGCGACACTGCAGAGAGTGCGCAACAGAAACTATGTGCGATGACCGTCATGGCGTGCCTGAGCGTCAAACTGGTTAACCCGATATTTGCACGTACGGATGCGATCGGTACGGTGATGCGTAAGAAGATAAAGCCGGTTACAGATCCTGTGTTTGAGCAGCTGAAAGTTTTAAGGTCCTGAGGGACGCTCCGACCGACTCGTTCATGAATACCTGTTATGCGTTTTGATAAAGTACTGATTACTGTTGATGTGCAGCTAAAGGCTGAATCTCTGCAGCAGTATCTACCATGTTCTTCCAATATCATCGGTCGAACCCTGGCTGAGATTGCAGGTGATTATGAAAGAGAAAATAAGACAGGATATTATCCGGCGATAGAATTTTTTAAAACACTGGATAAAGTTGATCCGGACCTGATCCTTTCAGCGGAACAGGTAGCATGGCTGGTATCGAAGCTGGCACGTGAAATTATTCAGTCAAAACTTCGTCCGATATTTTCATCGGTGCAGTTTCAGTCGATACAAACGCTGGCTTTTTCATTACCTAAAGTTCGTCCGCTGCAACCTGATGCTATCGAAAAGCTTTCAGCTCACTATACGCCAGACAGTGTAAAGGTCGAGCTGGTACTGACGATGATGCGTCGTGATTCCGAAGCAGAGGACGATCGTGCTGAACCCTACGCAAGGAAGATGATGTTCCGTTGGCTGCAACCTGAGTTTGAATCTATCGAAATAAAAAATTCAAAAGCTATATAAAAGATTGCTCATCCTGTCGGCTTCGCATGAATTATCGCGGAACAAGATTCCGCTCCTACGAGGTGCGGGTGATCGCGGAATAAAATGTTCCTGCCGGGGCGGTGTAGGAGCGGAATCTTGTTCCGCGATGAGTGTGTATACTCTGCGTGTAAATTTACTGAGCTATCGGTTGGGAATAGCAATGTCTAAAGCAAGGTTTTATATTCAATCTCTTTAAATCCAACAAGAAGTGTTTTACCGTTTTCGAGGACGGGGCGTTTGATGGCGCTAGGATTGTCTAACATTACCTGTATGGCTGAATTCTCATCGATGTTGTCTTTTATATCATCATCAAGTTTTCGCCAGGTGGTGCCGCGTTTATTTAAAACAATCTCCCAGCCGGATTTTTTTACCCATTGTTTCAGATTTTTTTCAGGCACACCGAGCTTTTTATAATCGTGGAATTCATGATCCAGGTTATTATTGTCCAGCCACTTGCGGGCTTTTTTCATGGTGTCGCAGTTAGGGATGCCGTATATTTTTATCATGTTAAACCTTTATAAAGATAAAAGATTGAACTGTAGAGGCGCTGAGAA
Source organism: Pseudomonadota bacterium (assembly GCA_030673345.1). GTDB lineage: Bacteria > Pseudomonadota > Gammaproteobacteria > SZUA-229 > SZUA-229. The sequence goes on along the minus strand of DAOVJH010000233.1, from coordinate 263 downwards.
AATAATATTTTTTCATCTCTCTGCGCCTCATCGCCTCTGCGGTGAAAGGTTATTAATCTTTTTTATTAATCAATATCGCGTAGCAGTTCAATTAGACCTGCTTTATTGAGTCTGGATAAAAACTGAAATCCAGTTTATGTCGTCATACTGGCCTACGCCAGTATGACGACTAACAAATGTTTTTAATTAATCTATATCACGCAATAATTCATTCAGACCAACTTTTCCGCGTGTCTTTTCATCGACCTGTTTGACGATCACTG
>DAOVJH010000329.1 GCA_030673345.1 Pseudomonadota bacterium | reverse complement strand
GCCAGCTGCAGGCTCGATATCAAGGTTCCAGGCACCCCATTCATGTATTGAGTCAACATACGCAAGGTCTGCATCTTCAGCATAGGATGTTGATGAGGTAACCATAAGCGCAGTGAGCATAAGCAGTTTTGCTGCAGAAGCGCTTTTGATGTTTAATCTTTGTATAGGGCTGTTCATTTTTTCTCGTTTATTTTTTAAAGCATTTTAAATGGCTTAATAATGATGAAATAGAATGCACGTTCTGTGCCATATCTTTTTTATGGCTAGTTAATTCAATAAGTTAGTGGTTTCATGTTGTAACAATTGCTTGAGAATGCCGGATCCAAACCGGTTGGATGGTTATTTTATGTCTATACTGTAAAAAATATTATTTATAACCTGCTAATTTTCTAATATACGGTCCGGTATTTCTTGCTCTGAGCGAACGGTATGTGTGCCCTCTCTAGTACTTTTGGGTTAATAAAGTAATTTGATTTCAATAGTTTATAGCATATTGCCGAAGCCGTGCTGTTACCAGTGTTTCATGACACTTTGTGACGCAGTTAACAAAATCCTGAAGTGTATATTTAACCGACAAAAGACGGCTTTCTTTACGATAAAGCCCGAATTTGGTTAATAGTTAATCAAATCTGCCATAATTGCATAAAAATAGGGTCTATTTCACTGTTGAAATTATTTACACAATGAAAGCGATATCTGACAAAAATTACTCAGTGGTTAGAGCCGATCTTAATGAAAGAGCCTAAATGAGCAGATTTTAGCTGTCTGGCGTTTTTATGTATTAGATGAAATAACGGGCTATGTTGATAGCAAATATTTTTCTTTCATAGTTATAGAAGTCAACATTTGAATTGTTCCGGGTGTACGAGATATAGGTGTTCAGCGTCCAGTCCTTCATGAATCCTTCTTTGAAGTCGTAGTTATAGCCGAGTGTATAGCGGCTTTCGATCTCATCCCTTATATCGGTAACGCAGGGTTGCGGTGTACACGCCAGGGTATCGGCTGCATCATACATGTATTGTTCGAAGTTGAGGTTAAGGTAAACATTGTTAACTTCGGCAAATGTTACAAAACCGCCAAAATAGATCTCTGCGCTTTCATAACCAAACTCGTCTTTATCGGCGGTCTGGTCGGTAAGTCTGAAGCCGGCTTCAAGCCCTTTACTTGCGTTGCTGAACAGGGTCGAGTAGGCGGCGCCTGCAAGCACACTGCTGCCATCGCGGCCCTCATCTTCCGGGCGGCTAAAATTATTATCTGTATAGGAGAGTTCGAGGGTGATACCGCGATAATCACCCAGGTCAAAAGTTAGCAGCGGGTTTAGTGAGATGAATGTGCCTAACGTAGAGCTGCCGAAGAAGGTCTGGTCGATCTGCAGATTGACTGCTCCGCGCCATCGACCGGTGGAGATAAAGGCGGGCCCGGTGCTGACGCTGATAATGTTGAGGCTGAAATCACTGTTGCGGGTGTAATTGTTACCGGTCCATGAGAGCTGGCTCTGCCATTCGAAATTGGTTGCAGCACCATCGGCGTCAAAAGGTTTGTTATCTTTAAACCGGTGGGATGCGCTGAAAAATGTATCAAGGCCCGGAGATGCCGTATCCTGACCGCTGGGGATGACGGCGGTGCCTCTCAGCGGCGCGAAGTTGATGTTGGAATTATAGAGCGCGCCAACCTTGGTGTAATACGAGATGCTGTGTTCGGTCTGAGGTTTGAACTCATCGCTGGTAAGTTGTCCGAGGTAGGCAAGGATCGCAAGCCGTACTTTCTCTGGCGTGGCGGGGTCATCGAGTACGGTCTGGAATTCACGCAAAGCCGCGTCATACTGGCTGGAACGGTGATAGCTGACGGCGAGTTCAAGCCGGGCGCGGTTAAGTGAAGGGCGGCGGCTCAATATGTATTCAAACTTCTCGATCGCATCAAATACTTTTCCGCTGTCGCGTTCATCCATGGCGAGGTCAAAAATCTTCTGTGCATGTGTATCTGTTAATACATCTTCAGCCCCGGGTATCGTTACAGGTGCAACCTCTGCAGCAGCAGAAGCCACAAGCAACATGGTTGATACCAGTGAAAGTTTTATCGATGTCAGAGTTTTTAGATTAATGTATTTCATGTAAAACTAAGTAGTGCAGGATGTTGATAAGTTGAGTATTATACGCGACGATGGTTAAAAAAACGCAATGTTTGCTTATCATACTCTATTTACTGGCAAATTCTAATGCCTGGTCCGCTCAGGTTGGGGTCGCCAGGGCCAAGTCCGCCAGCTTATTTGGCTATCAACAAATCCAAAAACAGGATCTAAACCTGTTCCCACAATGGCTGTCCGTACTCGAACGGCATATCCTGAACATGAAAGTTGCCGGTTCCTGCCAGTCTGCAAAGTTTAACCAGTGCCACCTGAAAAGCTGGCAGCACTTTTTGCAAAGTATCAGGCGCCTGCCGATCGGTAAGCAGATAAAGCAGGTGAACAGATATGCCAACGAGAAGAAATACATACTGGATATAGAAAATTATGGCGTTGCTGATTACTGGGCGACGCCAAAAGAATTTCTGGTGAGCAGTGGAGACTGTGAGGATTATGCCATCATAAAAATGTTGTCCATGAAATGGTTGGGATATGATACAGATGCGATGCGTGTGGTCGTCGTGCAGGATACCAATCTGAGAATACCGCATGCTGTCATGGCGATAGAAAATAATAACGACATCCTTATACTGGATAATCAGATCGAGGAAGTGATATCACATGCGGATATTTTTCATTACGTGCCGGTTTATTCGGTGAATGAAAACAACTGGTGGATGCATGT
>DAOVJH010000004.1 GCA_030673345.1 Pseudomonadota bacterium | reverse complement strand
CGATGGAGGCTTCGGTCGTCGCGACCTCGGGTGCGGCCAGTGCCACGTACACTAATGAAGCAAACAGGCTGGCAAGTCCTGCACTGATCACCGCTCTGACCATGTTATCCAGCAATACAGCGAGCAGTCCGCCAACCAAAATTCCGGCACAGAGTACGATCGTAAGCAGCGTTAAAACAGGAATAGTCATAAGCCCGAATGCCTCATAGGAATGTAGAATTTTGGGGGAATCTCAGTGAGTCAGTTTGTTTGATTCGTTGAAAAGCATAGCCATAGCTATGGTTACAGACGAATCGAATAAAATGGCCGCTGAGATTTTTCCAAAAACTGCATAGCGTTGTCAGATATATAATCTGTATTGCTGATAGGTGATTGTTTTTTATTGAATTCATAATATTAAAGTTAAATAATTAGCGTTCCTATGATGTATTCGGGCTAAATACCCCTTTCCAGAAAACGGGCAACCGCGAGTACACCGAGGAAACTGAGTAGGCCGTAAACCAGTGCAACATCGAGATAGATGTATCGTTCTGCCTGATGTGCAAGCAATGCGATCAGTGCGATAGTAACGATGGTCAAAAGATCAATGGCAACCACGCGGTCAACAGTATCTGGACCGATCACCAGGCGGATGATACCGAACACGATACTGAAAAAAATCAGCAAGGCAGAAATGATAACCGTAATTTCACTCATGCTGATGTTAGTCATAATGTCGTTAGTCATCGATTTTCAGCCGTAGATAACTTTTAAAAGTTTCTCGAAACGACCGGAGATTTCTGCCGTGGCTTCGGCCTGGTCTGTGGCGCCGATGTTGATGCAGTGAATAAACAGCGAATCGTCTTTAATATCAACGACCAGTGTGCCAGGTGTCAATGTGATCGTGTTCGCAAGTGCCATACGTCCGATAGGAGATTTAAGATCGGTCTTGATTTCGACGATACCAGGCTTGATGTTGATGCGTGGTGAGAACACCAGAAGCATGACATTAATGTTAGCCTTGACCAGTTCGATTGAAAATACACTGAGGTATCTCAGGTAGTAAAAGACTACCCGGGGTGACCAGCGGATAACACTGTAGACACCGGAAAACGAAGCGAACGCCAGTGCGATTACCGCCGAGACGATGACGCCTGTGATCACCGTATCGGATGCGAGCGAAGCATTGGCTATCATCCAGATAAGGAACAGCGTCAACCAGAGATTGAGAAACTGTAAGGGTATGTTCGTTGAATTTGGCATCAATTTACGTGCGATTTCCTTGTCTGATAATTTGAATGGTACAAGGATGCTACAATTTTGCTCACTGATGCATATTGACTTGAGTCAAAAATATTTTGTGAGTAGGTGCGATGATGTGTTCTTAGTTATACAGCGGTTTACAAGTTAAACAGATCGCGGAACACGGAAATTATTAAAGCAGTCCGCTCATACAGAGTATTAGTTTTTGTAGGAGCGGACCAAGAAATATTATTTTGGGTTCCGCGATCAGTGCCAGAGCTAACATAAGACACATAAATAAAAAAGTCTTAACCAAAACCACAAATAACAACAACCGAGATTTCAAACGATGGATAAAGCAGATATTGGTCTGATCGGACTGGCAGTAATGGGGCAGAACCTGGTTTTAAATATGGCTGACCACGGCTACCGGGTCGCCGTGTTCAACCGTACCACCAGCAAGGTCGACGATTTCATCGACGGGCCGGCAAAAGGCACGTCTATCATCGGTACGCACAGCATGGAAGAGCTGGTCGAATCATTGGCGAAACCGCGTAAAGTCATGCTGATGGTAAAAGCCGGTGAAGTGGTTGACCGCTTTATTGATCTGTTGATACCGTTGCTTGAACCGGGTGATGTCATCATCGATGGCGGTAATTCACACTACCCGGATTCCACACGGCGTACTGCTTACCTGAGAGAGAAAGGTCTGCGATTTATCGGTACCGGTGTTTCTGGCGGTGAAGAAGGCGCACGTTTTGGCCCTTCGATCATGCCCGGCGGTGACCCTGAAGCATGGCCGCTGGTGAAAGATATCTTCCAGGCAGTCTCTGCAAAAGTTGATGGTGAACCCTGTTGCCAGTGGGTAGGACAGGACGGTGCCGGTCATTTTGTGAAGATGGTACATAACGGCATCGAATACGGCGATATGCAGTTGATCTGCGAAGCTTATTCACTGATGGAAAATGTATTGGGTATGGGCTGTGATGAGATGCATGAGGTATTTAAAGAATGGAATACCGGGGTACTGGACTCCTACCTGATCGATATCACCAAAGATATCCTGGCGATGAAGGACGAAGATGGCGAACCGCTGGTAGATAAGATACTGGATACTGCTGGCCAGAAGGGAACGGGTAAATGGACGGGTATCAGTGCGCTCGATCTGGGTGTTCCATTGACGTTGATCGGTGAGTCTGTGTTTGCACGTGTTCTATCATCATTAAAAGATGAACGTGTACGTGCATCAGCTATTCTCGGGCCAGGACCGGTTCGTGCGAAGGCAGCAGATAAAGCAGAGATGATAAACGCACTTCGCGACGCATTATACGCATCTAAAATTATTTCATATGCACAGGGTTTTATGCTGATGACCGAAGCAGCAAAAGAACATGGCTGGAATCTTAATTATGGCGAGATCGCGCTGATGTGGCGAGGCGGCTGTATCATCCGCAGCACTTTCCTCGGCAACATAAAAGATGCCTACGATAAAAATCCTGAACTGGAAAATCTGGCACTCGATTCATTTTTTACCGAAGCGCTGAAAGCGGCTGAAGCAGGCTGGCGAAAAGCGGTAATACTGGCCGTTGAAACGGGTATTCCGGCACCAGCATTTTCATCGGCTTTATCCTATTTCGATGGTTACCGCAGTGAACGCCTGCCGGCAAACCTGCTGCAGGCACAACGTGATTATTTTGGTGCGCATACTTACGAACGGCTCGATAAAAAACGTGGCGAGTTCTTCCATACTGACTGGACCGGACATGGCGGCAAGGTTGCATCAACAACTTATGAAGTTTAACGATTAAACACGACGGTTAATAACAACACGATTTAAATCATATAGGCAGAGTATGAATATCGATCAGCATTTTACATTGAAGTTGGAAGAAGAAACGTCACTTGAAGACATACTTCCATTGCTCAAGGAGCTGTCCACAGGGCTCATCAACCATAGTCAGTGGATAAAGGTGTTGCACCGTACACTTATCTGCAATGGTGAACCTCAAGAGAATGACCTGTCAGAAGAGGCGCATCACCTGTGTAAATTCGGTAAATGGTATTACAGCCTGTCTGATTCGAATTTTAAAGATGATTCCGGTTTTATAGAGACTGGTGCTTTGCATATAGAAGTCCATAATAAAGCGCGTGAACTGCTTAAAGACAAACTGTCTGGTAAGGCTATCAGCAGTAAAACTTATGATGATTTTAATGACACGGCTAATGACTTTCGAGTTGCCGTACAGAACTTGCAGTTCTCATTGATCAGTAAAGTGTGTGCCGTTGATCATCTCACTGGTGTGTGGAACCGGCACGCCATGTCATCCATGATAAACAAAGAACATGAGCGCGCCCGCCGTACCGGAAACGGATGTGCATTAGCTATCATGGATTTTGATGACTTTAAACAGATCAATGATAAGCATGGCCACGTCGCTGGAGACAGAGTGCTTAAAACTGCGGTAGACTTCTTTGTCAGGCGCCTGAGAAAATACGACGTCATATTTCGTTATGGCGGTGATGAGTTTCTGCTGCTGTTTCCTGAAACGGATATCGAACATGCCTCGCAACTCCTCGAACGATTACGCACGGAGTTAAAAAATATGCCTATCATGATCAGTGACTCTAAAAAGATTAATGTCAGTGTTTCTATCGGTATGTCGGAAATGGATGGCCAGTCTACCTATAATGAAACCATTAAACTCGCAGACCATGCGCTGATCGAAGCCAAATCAGAGGGCCGCGGTTGCGTACGTGTATGGAACCTGGATTGATATGAAATGGACAGTTATCAAGAAAGAGTCAATCTATCGAGGTTTTTTTAAACTTACCGGCATCCAGTTACAGCATGACCTTTTTGCCGGTGGACAGAGCAAGGTGCTCACGCGTGAACTACTGGACAGGGGGCAGGCCATCGCAGTGTTGCCCTACGACCCGGTAACCGATGAGCTGGTTTTGATCGAGCAGTTCAGGATTGGTGCAGGGGATGATGAAACCGGTCCGTGGCTGATAGAAATAATCGCAGGTTACCAGGAGCCCGGTGAATCTGCCGAGGGTGTCGCTCTTCGAGAGGCACATGAAGAAGCCGGATGTGAAGTGACGGAACTGTTGCCCATGTTTAAATATTATTCCAGCCCCGGCGGTTCAAATGAGCAGATTCAGATTTTTCTTGGTCGTACAGACAGTTTACACATAGACGGAATTCATGGCCTGGATGAAGAGGGTGAAGACATCAAAGTGCATGTTGTCAGCAGTCAGCAAGCTTTTGACTGGCTGGACAGTGGTAAGATTGACTCAGCAGCGCCCATCATAGCGCTGCAGTGGTTTCGTATAAATCGTGAGCGGATACGCAAAGACTTGTTCTTATAGAAGATCTTATCGTCTATGTTTAAAAAAATAATTGTTCCATTAATATTTCTGTTTTTCTTCTGGTTCATCATCGCCAATGAAGATGCCAAGACCATTATCGCTGGTATTGCTATCTTTTTAATCGGTATGCATTACATGGAGAACGGGTTCAAGTTGTTCAGTGGCGGCGCACTGGAAACAGCCCTTGAGAGATTCACCAGCACCACACCAAAGGCTATTGGAACGGGTTTTCTGGCGACTGCAGTGGTACAGAGTTCTTCGCTGGTCTCTGTCATCGTCATCTCTTTTCTTTCTGCAGAGCTCATCGGGCTGACACAGGCTGTCGGTATCGTCTTTGGTTCAAATATTGGCACCACTGCGACTGCATGGCTGATTTCATCTTTTGGCTTAAAAATTAAAATTGCTCAATATGCATTGCCTATGCTGATCTTTGGTGTGGTGATGCAATTTTCAAAACAGGGTTCCTATAAAGGGTTCGGCAGTATTTTAATCGGCCTGGGGTTTATTTTTCTAGGCATCGCTTATATGAAAGAGGGTTTCGAAACCCTTAAAAATGGCATGGACCTGGCTGAATATGCAATGCAGGGTTATCTTGGTGTGTTTATCTATATCCTGTTTGGTGCCATCGCAACGGTTGTCATTCAATCCAGCAGCGCGACCATGGCTATCATTATTACCGCGTTGGCAACGGGGCAGATCGATTACATCAATGCACTTTCTCTGGCTATCGGTGCCAATGTGGGCACAACGGTAACAGCTGTCATCGGGGCGCTGGCATCAAACAGAAATGGTAAACGTTTAGCAGTCGCCCATTTTATTTTTAATATAGTAACCGGTTTAATTGCTGTTGTTTTTATTTACCAGCTGAAAGATTTGGTCGATCTGCTGGCACCCATGTTTTCCATCTCAGAAACTGACAATGCGATGAAGCTGGCTCTCTTTCACACTATTTTCAATGTTGTCGGTGTATTGGTTGTTTCGCCTTTTATAAAACAGCTGGTTCGATATTTAAAGACGCTGTTCCATGTGGAAGTAGAGGCACGTGGTAAGGCGAAATATCTGACGGATGAAGTGATGGAACTTCCGGCTACGGCACTGGCCGCCTTAAGAAAAGAAACTATCCATCTTTATGATAAATCACTGGAGGCTATTGTTCACGCGATGAACCTGCATCGATCAGCGATTTTTTCTGATACGGAAATCAATGAAGTTGTCGAACGCTCCGTAGCGCTCATAGAAATCGACATCGATAAAATATACCAGCAGGATATCAAGAACCTGTATAGTGAAATCATACATTACTCTTCTATATCGCAAACTTATATGGGCCTGGAGGGTAATAACAAAATACATGAATTAAAACTGACTGCCAGGACGATTATTGAAATGGTAAAAGATGTTAGAGAATTGCAAAAAAATCTGAATCTTTACGCCGACTGTAACAATAACTTCATGATTGATACGTATAATGAGATGCGGGCGCAACTGATCATCGTATTACGGAAAATTCAGGAGATAAGGGAGTACGAAGGAGATGAGGAAGATATCCTGACAAAAATTGAAGTTCAAAAGGAAAAAGTGAATGATAATGAAGTTATGATGAACCAGAAAATAGATGCCATGATCAGAGAAAATGAAATCAATCCGACGATGGCATCTTCTTTGATTAATGACGTTGGGTTTGCACATAGTATATGCAAGAAATTTCTCAGATCTGCTGCCACTCTATGGGTGAAAGAAGAAGAGATCAAACAGCTGGGTGACGAATATGAATATTAATAAGGTTATGCATAAGCTCGATGATTACTTTGACCTGTCAAAAAAAAAGCAGAAAGAGAAACGCGATAAGTTATTAAAAATAATCGGCAAGCTGGAAGAGAAAAAAGTTGAACTAAAAGCAGAAATGATACTGGAAAGTGAAAAGGATGATACCAGTGAGGCATTTTATGATTTAGACAAGGAACTAAAAGTTATATCGAAGCTGCTTAAAAAAGCAAAACAAAATAATGCGCCGGAAGAAAATGAATAAGACGATGTATTCAGATACAGGGCTCTAACCCCAGTCTTTAACAGGTGAATGAATCGGATTGCCGGTCCTGGTTAGACTGGTTTAAAAATAACGAAAGTAGACATAAACAGCGCTGATCATTACCGATACTAGCATCATCGGAAATGCCATCAGCATGAAAGGCAGGAAACGGATAGGTTGACCTGACCTCTCAGCGAACCCCGCAACGATCAGATTAGCGCTGGCGCCGACCAGGCTTCCATTGCCGCCGAGACAGGCGCCAAGTGCCAGTGACCACCAGATAGGTAGCAGCTCTTCTGCACCGCCAAAACTTGCGGCCATATTTTTAATCAATGGAATCATGGTGGCAACAAAGGGAATATTGTCAACGATGGCGGACGCTACGGCTGAAACAAACAGGATCGAGATAGCGGTTACCGTCTTATCGCCATCCGTCAGCTCTATTACCTGATGCGCTAATGATTCCAGTATGCCAGTGCTCTCTACACCGTAGACCAGAATAAACAGGCCGATAAAAAAGAAGATGGTAATCCATTCCACGTCACCTAGCGTCTTTGCAACCAGTTCAGTCTGTTTCTCCTGGTCATGCGGTAAGCAGTTGAGGGTGAGCAATACTGCCGCACCGAACATGGCAATGGTTGCAGGCTGATAGCCATAATCATGACCAACGATAAAACCGATCATGACCATCGTCATAACGAACAGTGATTTTTTGAGTAACACCCAATCTTTTATGGCATCGATTTCTCGATATTGCATTACCTTTTCGATGAGTTCGGCGTCAGCTTTCAGGTGCCGTCCCCAGATGAAATAGATAGGAATAATGGTTATGATCAATATGACGATCGCGATGGGTGCCAGGTTAAAAAGAAAGTCATTGTAGCCAAGGCCTGTCGCTGAACCGATCATGATATTCGGTGGATCACCGATCAGTGTGGCGGTACCACCAATATTTGAAGCAAAAATTTCTGCAAATAGATAAGGGTAAGCGCTTATTTTTAGCGTATCTGTAATCAGTAAAGTAATCGGTGCAATCAGTAATACTGTAGTGACGTTATCCAGCAAGGCAGATAACAGGGCGGTAACGAGCATCAGCATTACCAGTATGCCCCAGGGATCGGCTTTGACTACTTTTGCCGAGCGAATCGCCAGGTACTGAAACACACCGGAATCACGCGTGATCCCGACGATGATCATCATGCCGGTGAGTAAACCAATGGTGTTAAAGTCGACACCCTGTACCGCTGCTTCCTGGGTGAGTACGCCGCCGATAATCATCAACGCTGCCGCCGTCATGGCGATAATGGCACGGTTTAAACGTTCTGTAATGATCAATAGATAGGTCAATACAAATAAACTGCCCGCAAACAATACCGGTGACAGTCCAAAAATTACATCTGCCTGATGTGCGCTATGCATCTTTTGGTCCTCCTGCTGCGAGTATTTTCTCGCCTATCTCCCAGTAGGAGATCATGCCCAGTAACTTACAGGTTCCTTCCTCAACAACCGGGATGCTGGCGCGTGTTTTATAAAGTTGCATCATCGTTTCTGTCAGCGGAGTATCAGGTGCGACAGGTTCGATCTCTTTACTCATACAGATCGATATGGGCTGATCTTTTACTTCTGAAAACCGGTGAAACAGGTCTTCAAATGATTCATGGATAAAACTGACATTTTCCAGACCCTGCGGTAAAAACACCGCTTTTGGAATGACCTGTTTCAGCAGGCAGTTCACGCCAAACATGCCTACGTAGCAAAAGTTTTCATCGACCACCGGTAAGTTGCGGTAGCGATTTTTCATAATGTACTCGGCAGCACATTCGATAGTGTCACTCGGTTTCAGGGTGGTTGGATTTGGGTCCATTGCTTCAGAGGCGTTCATAGTTCTTTCCAGTTGTATTTCAGGACTGTTGCCTTGTTAACTTACAGTGAAAACGATATGTCATGGTCAAGATGAGATATCAATCTATCTGATTCTAAACATTTATTTTTGATTTAAGTCAATGTGTTAGTTTGAAGGAATTGTAATATCAGTACCTGACTAAACTGTCATATTGAAAATTCACAGGGTCGTTTCATCAATAATGATTTTTGTGAGAACTTTATTTATATCCTGTGGAGGAATAAAAATGAAACTATTACTTACAGCTGCAGCTGCAGCAATTCTGGCTGTATCAACAGCGGTCAGTGCTGATTGGGGTCCATGGGACAACAATAACAGCAATAACTGGAATAATAACAATAACTGGAACAATGACTGGCGTAACAATGGTTCAGGTTATGGTGACGGATCAGGTGACGGATCTGGCGACGTGGATGGCAGCTTTAACTTTGGTATGAGTGGTAAAGGTAAAGGTAGCGGTCGCGGTAACGCTCGTAACGATTACTATGGCAGCAATAACTGGGATAACCGTAATAACTGGGATAACCGTAATAACTGGAGCAATAACAACGGTTACAACAATAATAGCGGTTATTACAATCGTCCAAATTATGGTCCAGGTCCTGGTTATGGCCCTGGTCCTTACAACCGTGGTCCTGCACCTGCAGCGCCAGCACCAGCAGCACCAGCAGCTCAGTAGTAGAAGTCTGCATATTTTTGCTGAAAAAAGCAGGTTGAGAGATCAACCTGCTTTTTTTATGAATTTTAGATAAAAAATCACTGGTGATGGTTATGGATGATATAGCAAAAAAACATCTCGGTATTATTCAATCACTGATAGAAGAGTTTGAAATACATCGTTTGCCAAGACTGCTTAAGCTGAGGGATAAAGTTGATGATGGCGAGGCTATCAGTGATGCTGAACTTGAATTTCTATGCAAGGTGATCGATGATGCCAATCGCACCATGCATATGACAGTCAATCATCCACAGTTACATGATTTTTGTCTGCACGTGGTGCATCTGTATAATGAAATCTCTTCTAGAGCTTTGCAAAACGAAAAAAAATAAGTCTTACTCTCGTTTCATCTCTGCATGACAGGTGCCGGTTTACCGGTTCTGTTCCAGTACCCACCGGATAGCGCGATGTGTCAGTTTATGCGCCGAGGTCAGTCCCAGTTTCTTTTTGATGTGCGCCTGATGGGTCTCGATAGTCTTAATACTCAGGTTTAGCTGTTTAGCCATTTTTCCGGGTGCGACACCCTGGCCGATCATCTCGAACACCTGCAGCTCCCGGTTAGACAGTGAGTCGATACCATGTTTATCATCAGGCCCGCTGGCAATGTTGTTAAGTATCTTCGCGGTCATGTTCTCACTCAGATAAACTTTGCCGCTAAGTACCTGGCGAATAGCAGGAATGATTTTTTCCTGTGCTTCCTGTTTGTTGATGTAACCCCGTGCACCTGCAGTAAGTACACGTTCGGCGTAGAGTGATTCATCATGCATCGAAGCGACCAGCATCAAAATCTTGTTGTTACGTGCTTTGATATGTTCGATCAGATCAAGGCCGCTGCCACCTGCCAGTGTAAGGTCGATGATCGCCAGATCAGGTGTTATCGAATCCAGCAGCTGTAATGCAGATGCCATATCACCGGCCTCGCCACAGACTTTGAGGTCGGGAGTGTCACCAATAAGCTGAGAAAACCCGGTGCGTACCAGTGGGTGGTCATCGACAATCAAAATGCTGGCCATTATTCCGATGCCTCAGAGCCGATTGGGAATCGGCAGCTCACTTTTGTACCGCGTTTGCCGTCAAGGTTAAAGCTGATCTCACCGTCAAACAATCCGCAACGGTGTCTCATAATGTTTAAACCTAAACCGGCAGAATCGGTTAGATCCAGTGGTAAACCGATACCATCATCCGTAATTTCCAGCACGCCATGATCCTTGTCGATTTTTAGTGAAACGTTGATCTCACTTGCCTCGGCATGTTTGATCGCATTATTCAGCGATTCCTGAACGATACGGTAGAGGTGAGTAGCGGTGGCGTCATCAAACAGAAGGACAACATCATCGATCTGAAGTTTTATCGGGATGTTACTCTGTTGCTCGATGTTTCCTGTTATCTCCTGCAGAGACATCATGAATCCATCAGCATAGATCTGTACAGGCATCAGTCCGCGTGAGAGTGCGCGTACCTGGGTCAGTGCTTCATGCAGTCCTTTAGCCAGCTGGTCGGCTAGCTCATGTTCAGTTTTAGTTGCCTTATTTAACAGGCTCTGTGCCAGCATGCTCAGACCGGTGAGTTGCTGCCCCAGGCCGTCGTGCAGTTCTTCGCCGATACGCTGTTGCTCACGAGCGGGTATCGCCAGGATCTCACGCTGAAGCTTTTGTTGAATACTAAGATCGAGGATCAGGCCGGCAAACAGATGAGTGTCTCTTAACTCTAATTCACCCACGGAAAGATACAGCGGAAACTGGCTGCCATCTTTGCGCTGGCCTAATAATTGTTGCCCGGTACCAATAATATTTTTGATGCCGGATTTAAGGTAATTCTCAACATAGCGGTCGTGCAGTTCTCGATGTGGAGAGGGCGTCAGCTGTTTGATGTTCTTGCCCAGCAGTTCTTTGTTGTCATAACCGAACAGGGTCTCTGCCGCCGGATTTACAAACTGGATGATACCGTGAGCATCTATCAGGAATATTGCCTCATGTGCTGTTTTCGCCAGTATGTGAAATGTTTCGGCCTGTTGCGCCCATGGTCGTGTGATACGGAAATACATGAAGCTGGCGAGCATAACAACAAACAAAGTGGCTATTAAGGCTATACCGCTGGCATGAGCAAAAGGCGCCTGGATCTCATTGATATTAATTTCATCAATGACACCCGATTCAACCAGCTTGAGCAGTCCAAAATACAGAGAGGTTATAGAGATGGCCGCCACCACCAGTGTGGCAACAACCATGATCAAGGTATGTATCAAATATGTATGCAGTTTATTCACAGGCCTATATTACTCGATATTCCATTGTAGTTAATACGAATATATCCCTATATGAGTATCAGGGAATCCCTGATAGCACGGTTGTTATCAAACAGCCATGCTTGACCGTCCAAATCTGGAGGAGAGTGCTATGGCCATGCAGTTACGTAGAGCAGCAACTGATAATGTTATCATCCCGGTGAGCAGAGGAGTCGGTTACGCTCAACCATCGTTAGAGGTTTTATCATGTAATACCTGTAATATCAGAGGCGGCTGTCTTGCGGAACAGTTGACTATAGCCCATGACCACTCATACCAGGTGGTGAAGAATAGAAAAGTTCTCTCCAAGGGAAACCACATATTTCGTGGCGGAGACGATACCAAAGCCATCTATGTCGTTAGCAGCGGTTCGGTCAAGTCATACATGCTGATGGAAGATGGCGAAGAACAGGTGCTGAATTTCTACATGCCCGGCGATGTGTTCGGACTGGACGCTATGGGCAGCAGCTGCCACATATCATCAACCGTTGCCCTGGAAACGACAACCGTTTGTAAATTACCTTTGTCTGGACTGCAGGATCGCGCCTTAGGTCAGGGATTTCTTAATATGATTTCTGAAAACCTGCTGCGTGACCATAACCTGATGCTGATGTTAGCAAGGAAAGATGCTGATGGTCGCCTTGCCAGTTTCCTGATCGACATGTCAAAACGTATCGAAAAACTTGGCCAGCCAGTCGATGTCATCAAATTGACCATGACACGGCAGGATATCGCTAATTATCTCGGGCTGGCGATAGAAACAGTCAGTCGGGCACTGAGAAGATTTCAGGACAGCGGTATGCTGGAAGTTACCCGTCGTGAAGTGGCGATCTATGATTTTAATTGCCTGTTGAATATAGCCGGTACGCAGGTCACTGGCTCGTGTAGTTCGTAGGAACACTAAATAATGCTGTGATCTGTCGAGAGCATCATGTAAACGAAATCAGTCTGATTTTTTGATATAAATCATAATATTGTAACCAATAAAATATATCATCTATGTTATCTCCGGGTGTTTCCCTCATAGGGAGACACCCGGAGATAACGCATTAATCATATTTTTGATTAAGACAGATAAATCACTAAAAATCAGGACGCTTTCGATGTATATCATTGCAGCAGATGTGGGTGGAACCAAAACACGACTGGTGTACGCCGATGCAAAAGAGCCGCGTAATGTTTTGTACGAAGCACGCTATCTGAGCAATGAATTCGACAGTTTCGAACCGATGTTGCAGGCCTTCATCAATGAAAGCGGATCAGCAGACACCAACGTTGGTGCTCTAACACTGGCTCTGCCAGGTCTGGTCAGCGATTCATCTGCGCGTCTGACCAATCTTCCCTGGGTTATCGAAAAACAGAAATTGAAAGACACCTTCGGTATCAAAGAGGTGTACTTCATGAATGATTTCCAGGCGTCTGCATCCGGTACCGGACAGCTGCTCGAGAACGACATGATCATATTAAATCCGGGCGCTTTAAATTCTGACGGCCTGCAAAAAAATGGTACACGTGTTGCTGTCGGCGCTGGAACAGGGCTCGGCGTGGCCTGGGCCGATGATGATATCCAGGGCGGCAAAAGGGCTGTCTGCACCCATGATACGGAAGGCGGGCATATCGATTTTGCACCCATCGGTGATACTCAGATAGAACTGCTGAAATTTTTACAGCAGCGTTTTGAACACGTCTCTTATGAACGGATATTATCGGGCAATGGTTTAGTCTCGCTGTATGAATTTTGTGCCGGCAAAACAGGCACAGCTGATTACAGTGATGAGATCACGGCAGAATGGGTCAACAATCAATCGAAAAATGATGAAGCAGCGGACAGAGCGTTATCTCTCTTCGTGCAGATCTATGGCGCATACATAGGCAATATCGCTCTGCTGTTCAAACCGGATGGCGGCATTTTCATCACTGGCGGAATCGCTGCAAAAATATTAAATAAAATGCAATCAGAAGAATTCATCAAAGCTTATCTGAACAAGGGAAGAATGCGGGCGCTGGTCGAACAGATCGCTGTCTATCTCGTCACCAATGATCGTGTCGGTGTGCTCGGTGCCCTGTCAGAAGCAATAAAACTGCAACATCAATCAGTACAATCATCATCACAGCATGCATCAATATAGCAGGTATCAGAATGACACACGGTTCAAAAAAACAGGCTAAAAATTATCGCTACTATACGGACGCCAATACCGGCTCTGAGCTGACGCGTAAAACGTTGGTGCTGGTGCTGGCTGGCGGTTCAGGCTCCCGCTTAAAAGGCCTGACGAAATGGCGAGCTAAACCAGCAGTGCCGTTCGGTGGTAAATATCGCATCATCGATTTTGCACTGTCAAACTGCGTGAACTCAGGGTTGCGCCGTATCGGCGTATTAACCCAATACAAATCACATTCATTGATCCGGCATCTGCAACGGGCATGGGGATTCATGCGTGCCGAGATCGGTGAATTTGTCGAAATCATACCAGCGCAGCAACGTGTTGATAATGAGTGGTACCGCGGCACGGCCGATGCGTTATACCAGAATATCGATATCATCCGACGCCACGCGCCGGAGAATGTCATCGTTCTCGGTGGTGATCATATCTATACCATGGACTACTCCAAGATGCTGTACGATCATGTGTCCTCCGATGCTGACCTGACTGTTGGCTGTATCGAGGTGCCGCGTGAAGAAGCCGCTGAATTTGGTGTCATGTCCGTCGATGAAAATTTCGCGATAACAAAGTTTACTGAAAAGCCGGAAGCGCCTGAAGCAATGCCGGGCAAACCAGACAAGGCACTGGCGTCGATGGGTATCTATATCTTTTCTACGGCTTATCTTTATGCGAGCCTTATCGCCGATGCCGAGGAAGAGGATTCGGCACATGATTTTGGTAAAGACATCGTACCGAAAAGCATCTCAACCTGTAATGCTCGAGCTTATCCCTTCCTGAATCGTGATGGCAACTCAGCCTACTGGCGTGATGTGGGAACGGTTGACTCCTACTGGAAGGCCAACATGGAGCTGTGTGAAGTTGAACCCGAGCTCAATCTGTATTCACGTGACTGGCCGATCTGGACTTACCAGACGCAGCATCCACCGGCTAAATTTGTGTTCGATGATGAAGATATTCGCGGTCAGGCAATCGATTCCCTGGTTTCAGGCGGTTGCATACTGTCCGGTGCCCGGGTCAAACGATCAGTCATTTTCTTTGCCACTGAGATCGAACGCGGCACGGTGATCAAAGATAGTGTCATACTGCCAAAAGTATCGATCGGCGAAAACTGTCGCATCACACGGG
>DAOVJH010000432.1 GCA_030673345.1 Pseudomonadota bacterium | reverse complement strand
CTCTGTTTTAACTGCTGTTCGGTTTTCATCCACTGATCATAATTCTGTGAACCGATCCGGGTGTTCTCTTCTGCGAAAGCGATAACCGCATCGCGTGTCACCACGGGCCAGGGTGCCACGGCAGCATGGTTGAGGTGGACAATATTTTCGTCGAGCTGGAATGATGATTTCATGACTTAAAATGTATCATGAATTGGAGTCATCTGAGATAATGTATGCAGATAAATACAGATTTTTTCCTGTAGGTGTGTCAGGTCGTATGTTCTGACGCACCTACATAAATTACTACCAGCTAAATAATTATGGGCATTGAAATAGAACGTAAATTCATGATGAAGAATGATGAGTGGAAAGCACACGTTACAGAAACTCACGTCATCAAACAGGGGTACTTGCAGAGTGGTTTTGATACTTCGCAGAAATCATCTGTGCGCATCCGCATAAGCAACAAAACCGCAAACATCAATGTCAAGAGTGCTGAGCTCTCAGCCGTCAGGCAGGAATTTGAATACGAGATTCCGCTGCATGATGCCGAAGAGATGCTGAGAACATTATGTAACGGTGTGGTCATCGAAAAAACACGCTTTTACGTACCGTATGAATCACACCTGTGGGAGATCGATGTGTTCAACGGTGATAACGAAGGTTTGCAGATGGCAGAGGTCGAACTAGCCAGTCTGGATGAGCATTTTGAACGGCCAGACTGGCTGGGACCGGAAGTCAGTCATGATGAGCGTTATTATAATAATTACCTGATAAAACACCCATATAGTCAGTGGCGTGTGTAAATGTTTGCTACAATGAAAGGGTATACCAGTGGAACAATGTCTAGTCTAAATGTCTGAAAGCAATAATAATTCTCCAATAAGCGTTTTGATCGTCGATGATCACGATCTCGTGCGTCACGGTTTTAAGAGCTTGCTTGGCACACAGGATGACATCGAGGTTGTCGAAACGTTGAGCAGTGGTGAAGAGGCGGTTAACTGGTGCCGTGATCAAGAGGGCAATATAGACATCATCCTGATGGATGTGAATATGCCGGGCATCGGCGGAATCGAAGCAACCCACCGGATAAGCCACTCATGGCCAGGCATCGGTATCATCATCGTCACCGTGCATGATGACGGTCCCTTACCAAAACAGTTACTCAATGGCGGCGCCAGGGGTTATCTCTCGAAGGGTAATGGTGTCGACGAGATGATGAGCGCGATCAAAGATGTTCATATGGGCAAGCACTACATCGCTAAAGACATCGCGCAACAACTCGCGCTGTCAGTCCTGCCGGGTGAAGCCAATCCGATCGATACATTATCGATGCGTGAGATACAGGTACTGATGATGGTCGCGCAGGGTACGCGCACACAGGAAATCTCCGAGATCCTCAACCTCAGTCCGAAGACGATCAGTACCTATCGAAAACGCCTGTATGAAAAGCTCGATGTCGCTTCTGATATCGAGATGCTGCACCTGGCGATGAAGCACGGCGTATTAGATGAAAACAATATGCCGATAAAATGACAGACAAATGTTGCAGCAACATTTATCTGTCATCCTGAGCGATAGTGAAGGATCTTTACAGAACGAGTAGATTACACGAAATACAAGATCCTTCGCATTCGCTCAGGATGACAATAAACTAAACGCATGACATCAGCAGAACAAGGATCATCCACAGAAACCAGACCAGTTTTTGACTCTGCCTCTTTCCTCAAAAACGTCACCAGTAAACCCGGTGTGTATCGCATGCTCGATGAAAAAGAGCAGGTCATCTACGTCGGCAAAGCCAAAAACCTGAAAAATCGTCTGAGCAGTTATTTTCGCCAGACCGGACTGTCACCAAAAACGCAGGTGATGGTTTCAAAGATAGCCGATATAAACATCACCATCACGCATACCGAAGGTGAAGCTTTACTGCTGGAAAGCAACCTGATCAAAGAACTGCGG
>DAOVJH010000280.1 GCA_030673345.1 Pseudomonadota bacterium | reverse complement strand
GTACCAACAGGACCTGTTGAACAGTGGAGCAGCGACCCCTTCACGCCAACTATTTCTGGCGACGTGATGACAGCGCGCGGTACCGCTGACATGAAAAGCAGTATCGCCTCGATGGTATGCGCCTGTGAAACTTTTCTGGCCGACAAAGAGGAAATCACTGGCTCAATCGCTTTTCTTATCACCAGTGATGAGGAAGGTCCAGCAATCGACGGCACGGTAAAAGTTATCGAACACCTGAAGAAGAATAATGAGAGCATAGACTGGTGCCTTGTCGGCGAACCGTCAAGCACTGACACGGTCGGTGACGTTATAAAAAACGGGCGGCGCGGCTCCATCTCTGGTGACCTGACCATACATGGCTTACAGGGCCACATCGCCTACCCTCACCTGGCCAGGAACCCCATCCATTTATTTGCCGCTGCACAGAAAGATCTATGCGAGGAAGTATGGGACAACGGAAACGAGCACTTTCCACCGACCAGTTTTCAGATCTCAAACATCAACGCCGGTACAGGTGCCAGCAATGTCATCCCGGGCGACTTAAAGGTACAGTTTAATTTACGCTTTTCTACCGAGATCACTGATCAGCAGATCCAGCAACGCATAGAAGCTCTCCTCGACAGACACCAACTGGACTACACACTTAACTGGTCGGTATCGGGTCAGCCATTTTTAACGGCTGATGGCAAATTAGTCGACGCTGCCAGGCAGGCGATCAGTGCTGTGTGCGGCATCGACTCCACACTATCGACGGCAGGCGGTACATCCGATGGCCGATTCATCGCGCCCACCGGCGCACAGGTCGTTGAGCTTGGACCGGTCAATGAGAGCATTCATAAGATTGACGAGAACATCAACATCAAAGAACTGGACAAACTCACGGAGATTTATCTCGATATACTGAAAAGGCTTCTGGTTTAAGACGCATTTATTAACGAGAGCAAGTTTACTAATACAACCTGATTGGACTACACTTAAAATAACAAAAAAATGAGGGACTTATAATGAATCGTGAAAAGGTCTGGTTTAGTTTTTTTATGATCCTCGCACTCACCTTAAACTTCGGTTTCTTCTACGGTGAACCAGATGATCCGGCGCACCATAATGTTTACGAACTTTTTGCAGTTGTCGTCGTTAACCTCATTGCCACCATAATGAAATTTGGTGACAGAACACAGATGGGCGCCATGTTACTGGCAACCAGCCTGGTTGCCATGGTACAGCTGATCGCAGCATCTATCGTCTGGGTGTTTGCCGTACATATCCAGCATACCGGTCTCACCGCTTCTACTGTATCTACCATCGTTGCCTTGAGCGGTGGCGCGATGCTGGCGAATATCATCTCAGTCATCCTGCTGATGATCGAAGCATCACGATTTGAAAGATAGACAAACGTCACCCTTCTCGACACAGCTGGACATTCTAACCGTGAATCCACATCATGAATGAAGTTACAGCATTATTTTTACGGAGGATAAAAGCACCACTGATCCTGATCGTGGTGGTCTATAGCGTCTCCATCCTCGGCATGGTCCTGATACCGGGTGTCGATGACGACGGCAAAGTCTGGCACATGAGCATCTTCCATGCTTTTTATTTCGTCAGCTACACCGCCACCACCATCGGTTTTGGTGAGATCCCCTACCCACTTACAGACGCACAACGGTTATGGTCCATCCTCATCATCTATATGACTGTCACCTCCTGGTTCTATGCTTTAGGCACCGCCATCGCACTATATCAGGACAAAGCATTTCAAACCGAACGAAAAAAACTAAAATTCAAACGCAATGTATCGAGGATCAACCGGCCTTATTATGTTGTCTGCGGTTATGGTGAAACGGGAAGAGCGGTCGTCGATGCACTACTGGATGAACATTTTGGCGCAGTCGTCATCGAACAGAAAGAAGACCTCAGCGAACGTTACATACACGACAAGCTGGAATACGTACCAAATTTAACTGCTGACGCCTCTGATCCGGAGATACTGGAGCTCGCCGGTGTCCAGCAGGATAAATGCAAAGGCGTAATCGCTGTAACCTCATCAGACGAGACCAATCTGATCATCGCCATCAGCAGTAAGCTGTTACATCCTGATGTAACTGTCATCTGCCGTTCTGATAATAAAGAGCATGAAGATAACATGCTGTCTTTCGGCACAGACCACATCATCAACCCCTTCGAAAGCTTCTCCAGTATTTTCAGCATGACATTACACTCACCGTCGATGCAGTTGATCTACGACTGGCTGACCGGTGCACCAAACACCTCATTGAGCACACCCGCGAGTATAGCTGAAGGACACTGGATCCTTTCCGGTTATGGCCGTTTTGGACAACAGCTCCACAAGGTACTGAACAAAAGAAACATCCGCACCATCGTTATTGACCCAAGGGAAGATACCCGGGCAGCCTTTGAAGAAAACAGACTTACTGATGACAGTTTCATAATCGGCACCGGTACCGATGCTGAGACATTAACGATGGCAGGCATCGAGTCAGCTGCCGGCATCATTGCAGGAACCAATAACGATTCGAATAACCTGTCGATAATCATGACCGCTCGCCAACTCAACAAAGAAGTGTTTGTCGTTGGCCGTGAGAATTTTGAACGCCACGAATTATTGTACAAAAAGGTCAATGAACACTACCATTCCGAAACACAAAAAGATGCTGAAGAACTTTCGACCGTTGCTCACCTTACGATGCAGCCGAGTGAGATCATAACCAGAAAGATACGCTCTATCCTGATTGCTCCCCTGCTGATAGATTTCATCTCCCAGGCTTTACTCAAAGACAACGAATGGGCCAATATCACTATCAGCCGCTTAAGCGCGGTTATCGGAGATGAGCGGCCGTACATCTGGTCAGTTAACATCTCCAAAGAAAATACCCCGGCGATCGCACAGGCACTTGGTTTTGGCCGCAGCATACACTTACGGCATATCATCCGAGACCCTGTCGTCCACTCAGAAAACCTGAGCTGTGTCCCACTGCTGCTAAAACGAGGTGATGATCTGCAGCTGCTGCCCGATGAAGACACCCAGTTAAAAGCTTTTGACCAGCTATTATTCTGCGGCTTGCGAAAGGTCAAACATACTATGTCACCTACGTTATCAGACCTTAACCTGCTCAACTATGTTATGACGTCTAAAAATGAGCCCCAGTCCTATGTCTGGAAAAAACTGACACATTTCTTCCAGAAGCAGGATAGACGAACATCATCGAGGCAGTAGCCTCTGAATATCCCTCTAACCATATGATGTACAACTGTCATCTCACCCTATTACTGTTATAATTTGCCGCACAAATTTAAGGCTCTCCGGCAAATCATCAT
>DAOVJH010000011.1 GCA_030673345.1 Pseudomonadota bacterium | reverse complement strand
GCTGATGTCTTTTCGCTGGGCTGTCATCGACATGATCAGGTGGCTGCTTACTAACCAGCTAACAAGTTCACTGTCTTCTTCTGGTAGGTCGTGCAGTTCACAGAATTCTTTTGCATCGACGGCGCCGAGTTCAGAGTGGTCCCCGTGACGTCCTTTGGCTATATCGTGAAATAAGCCGGATAAATATAATAACCCTGGATTGGGTAAGTGCTGGAATATGCCGCTTGCCAAAGGGAATTCGTGGCAATAATCAGGTACCGATAGACGCCGCATATTTCTGATTACAAACAGCGTGTGCTGATCGACTGTATATGCGTGAAACAGGTCGTATTGCATGCGTCCGACAATCGAATCAAAAGCGGGTATGTAAGCTGCGAGAATGCCATAACGGTTCATGCGTCGTAACTCGTGGGTAACGCCGCGAGAGCCGGTTATTATTTTCATAAATAGATGCTGGGCGCGACCTGAATGCCTGACCTTGTCATCCAGTAAAGATTTGTATTTTCTTATCTGGCGGATGGTGGCTGCGCGTACACCCTGTATTTCGGGGTAATCCTGCAAGATCAAAAACATCTCCAGTATGGCGCATGGATTGTCTTTGAATATGTTCTCATTAGTGGTTTCGATATAACCGTTCCTGATCTGAAAGCTGTCATTTATTAATTCGGCTTCTGTGTCGACGTCAGCATAGATGATGGCTTCTCTGAAATGCTGTAACAGCATCTCGTTCAAACGTTCAAGCTCAATAACCGTGCGGTAGTATTGCTGCATGAACTGTTCGATAGCTTCATTTTTGGAATTTTCTTCTATGTCTTTAAAGCCAAATTCCTCTGCAAGGTCGCGCTGGTAATCAAACAGCAGGCGATCTTCTCGTCGTCCTGCAAGATAGTGCAGGCTGCAGCGGATGCGCCAGAGCAGTTGCTGGCCTTCGAGTAAGGTATTCAGTTCATCTTCGAGCAGGAAACCTTCTTTTACCAGGTCATGCAAACTGTCTGCATTGAAATGTCTTTTCGCGACCCAGCCGATCATCTGAATATCGCGCAGACCACCCCGGCTTTCTTTTATATTGGGTTCAAGGTTGTAAGCGGTATCGTTAAATTTACCGCTGCGTTGAATCTGTTCTTCGAGTTTTGTCTGAAAAAATGATTTAGAATCCCAGATATGGTCAGCGCTGGTTTTTTCTTTCATCTGGGTGAAAAGTGTCTCACTGCCGGCAAGTAGACGAGCTTCCATTATGTTGGTCGCGACGGTGATATCTTTTGTCGATTCTTCTACACACTCTTCGACGGTGCGTACACTGTGGCCTATCTCGAGGCGGATATCCCACAGTAACATCAGGAATTTTTCCAGCAGATCCTTTGTTTTCTGGTTCTCTTCGGACTGCAGCAGGATCATCAGGTCGATATCTGATTTAGGGTGTAGCTCACCACGGCCATAACCGCCGACGGCGACTAGCGCTATCTCCTGGTCGAGATCTTTAAGCAGGAAGGAGTAGATGGTGTTGATCAGTTGGTCGATCAGGTTAGATCGACCATACACTATACTATCAACATCGCTGCCGTTGATATAAGCGTTCTTTAAACCATCATCGATCGTTAAAACAGCCGCTTTTAATAAGGTGATGAGCTCAGCCGTTGCATCAGCTGTACAGTTATCGAGCTGTTTTTTTAATGCGACAAAGTCGATGAGTTCGTCGATGTTGTTCTCAGCGGGTTTTTTACTCGGGTCTGCCATCAAACTTCGTCACCTTCACACTGTGTTAAAACATCGTGACCGTCATCGGTTACCAGGATAGTGTGTTCCCATTGTGCAGATGCGCTGTGGTCCTTGGTTACAACGGTCCAGTTGTCATTGAGTAGCTTAACGTGGCGTTTACCGGCATTGATCATCGGTTCAATGGTGAAAATCATTCCCGTCTCAAGTTCGATGCCGGTTCCTGCTTCGCCGTAATGCAGCACCTGGGGGTCTTCATGAAAACCTTTGCCGATGCCGTGGCCGCAATATTCACGTACCACCGAGAAGTTGTTCGATTCAGCATGTTTCTGGATCGCATGGCCGATATCACCCAGGTGAACACCCGGTCCGACAAGTTCGATGCCCAGCTTCAAACATTCATGTGCCACCTGGCTGACCCGTTTTGCGCGTATTGGTGGTTCGCCGACAGAAAACATCTTGCTGGTATCGCCGTGGTAGCCATCCTTGATGACAGTGATATCGATATTGATGATATCGCCTTTTTTTAATTTCTTATCACTGGGTATACCGTGACAGATCTGGTGATTCACTGAAGTACAGATCGATTTTGGAAATCCATGGTAATTTAACGGTGCCGGAATGGCGCCCTGAACATCGACGATATAATCGTGGCATAACTTATCCAGCTCGTTGGTGGTGATGCCTGCTTTTACGTGTGGGCGAATCATCTGCAGGACCTCGCCGGCTAGTCTTCCAGCGACACGCATTTTTTCTATTTCCTGTGAATCTTTAATTAATATTGCCATGCTGTAATTATCTTTTAAATCAATCGGTTAGCGTAATATCTCTGTTGTCGAGATAATAAAATATCGTTGTTTATTTGAACTGGTTATGGTATAAAGCGCCCGCGCTAAGAAAACTTAGCGAAAACGAGCGATATCGTAGTCCAGATGATTGGCTATTTCGGCCACTCATCACCGGTAATTATCATCGATAATTACCGCCAAAGGGCTAACTATATCTTATTTAAATTCGCACATATACCGTCACATGTAATTGGGTGCTCATTTAAACCGCTTTATCTGGTTTAATTAGTTTTTACATGGGGTATATGGAGGCTTAACCCTAACTTGGAGAATATCTATGTCTAACGTATCTATGCGTCTGATGCTTGAAGCAGGCGTGCATTTTGGTCATCAAACCCGTTTCTGGAACCCTCAAATGTCTGAGTACATCTTTGGGTCTCGCAATAAGATTCACATTATTAACCTGGAGAAGACACTTCCTCTCTATACGGATGCTGCTAATGCTATCGGTAAGATCGCAGCAGATCGTGGTTCTGTCCTGTTCGTCGGTACCAAGCGCGCTGCACGAAACATCGTTGCTGAAGAAGCGCAACGCTGCAGCATGCCATATGTAACACATCGCTGGTTAGGCGGTATGTTGACCAATTACAAAACTATCCGCCAGTCGGTCTCACGACTGAAAGAGCTGGAAGAACTGTCAGAAAACGGCGGCTTCGACCGTCTGAACAAAAAAGAACAACTGATGCTGACACGTGAGAAGGATAAGAAGGAAAAAGTCCTCGGTGGTATCAAGGATATGAAAGGCCTGCCAAGTGCAGTTTTTGTCATCGATGTTGGCCACGAAGATATCGCAGTAAAAGAAGCTAATACCTTAGGTATTCCGGTATTTGGTATCGTGGATTCAAATAATTCACCTGATGGTGTTGATTACGTTATTCCTGGTAACGATGATGCGATCAAAGCGATCCAGTTATATGCACAGGGTATTGCTGATGCTGTTATCGAAGGCCGTGCATCTGCCGTGATACAGCGTAACGAAGAGCCTAAGAAGGCAGCGCCTAAGAAAGCAGCACCAAAACGTAAAGTAGAAGCGGCTAAGAAAGAGCCAGCTGCAGAAGAACCAGCGAAAGAAGCTGTTGCTGATGACACACCGAAAGCAGCGCCGAAAGAAGCTGCAGCAGAAGACACGACTGAAGCAAAGGCTGAACCTAAAAAAGCAGCACCTAAGAAGAAAGCAGCGGTTAAGAAGAAAGCGGCAGTAAAGAAAAAAGCAGCACCTAAAAAGAAAGCGGCTGTAAAGAAGAAGGCAGCGCCTAAGAAGAAAGCAGCTGCCAAGGACGCTGAATAAAGCATCCGTAAATTAGTTAAGACAATTTTTATTAAGAATATTTAGTTTAGGAGTAACTGTGATGCAAATTACAGCTTCAATGGTAAAAGAACTGCGTGAACGTACAGGTTCAGGCATGATGGAATGTAAAAAAGCGCTGCAGGAAACCGATGGTGACATCGATGTGGCAATCGAAAACATGCGTAAATCCGGCATGGCAAAGGCTGATAAAAAATCTGGCCGTGTCGCTGCTGAAGGCCGCGTTGTTATCGAGATCAGTGATGACGGTAAATCTGCTGCTGTGGTAGAAGTAAACTGTGAGACTGATTTTGTTTCTGGTGGTGATGACTTCCTGTCATTTGTTACCGCGATCGCTAAAACAGCGCTGACAAATAAACCTGCCGATGTTGCTGCATTGTCTGAGATGACACTCGATGGTTCTTCAGAAACGATCGAAGAAGCGCGTAAAGCGAAGATAGCAAAGATCGGTGAAAATATGCAGCTTCGTCGCTTTGAGATACTGGAGTCGGCTACTGGAAGTTTCGGTGGCTATCTGCATGGTTCACGTATGGGTGTGCTTGTTGAGATGGAAAATGGCAATGACGACCTGATCAAAGATGTTGCCATGCATATCGCTGCCAGTAATCCGCTTTGTGTGAGTGAGGCTGAAGTGCCAACTGATACACTTGAGAAAGAGAAAGAGATCTTACGTGCGCAGGCACTGGAGAGCGGTAAACCTGCCGACATCGTTGAGAAGATGCTGACAGGCCGTATCCGTAAGTACCTGGCAGAGATTACTCTGTTAGGCCAGTCTTTCGTTAAAGACCCGGATAAAACAGTTGAAACACTGCTTTCTGATGCTGGTGCAACCGTAAATCGCTTCGTACGATATGAAGTTGGTGAAGGCATCGAGAAGAAGCAGGAAAACTTCGCTGATGAAGTAATGGCTCAGGTCAACGGTTAAGCTGGCGTAAGGTTGATAACAGGGATAAGCAAAGGAATAGCGTATATATGAATGTTACTATGCATATATTTTTACATGACGGACAGCGTATATCGTGAAACAAAAAACCGGGGGACATCTCCCGGTTTTTTGTGTGTAGACTAAACAATAATAAAAAGAGAGAAAATTATGACATCTGCGCCAGTTAACTATAAACGTGTCTTATTGAAGTTGAGCGGTGAAGCCCTGATGGCAGATCAGGACTATGGCATCGATGCAAAAATGCTGGCACGTGTAGCTTCTGAGATTGCAGAAGTCGTTAATATGGGAGTCGAAGTTGCCCTGGTCATCGGTGGTGGAAATATCTTCCGTGGCGCCGGACTGGTTCAATCCGGAATAGAGCGGGTGACCGGCGATCATATGGGTATGCTGGCGACGGTGATAAACAGCCTGGCAATGCAGGATGCACTCGAGAAACAGGGCATGACATGTCGTGTTATGTCCGCGATAAAAATAAACCGTATGTGTGAGGAATACGTCCAGCGTCGTGCCGTACGACACCTGGAAAAAGGACGTGTCGTCATCTTTGCTGCTGGAATCGGTAACCCGTTTTTTACCACCGATACAGCTGGTTGTTTGCGAGCGGTCGAGATCGGTGCAGACAGCGTACTCAAAGCGACTAAAGTAGATGGTGTCTATGATTCTGACCCGGTAAAAAACCCTGATGCAAAACGATATGAATCTTTAACGTTTGATGAAGTTCTGGATAAAAACCTGCAGGTGATGGATGCGACTGCGATCGTTCTGTGTCGTGATAACGGCCTGCCGTTGCGGATATTTAATCTAAATGACGTTGGCTCTTTACCAGCCACGATGAAAGATCAGACTATTGGTACTACCGTAAAAATGGGAGATAAGTGAGTGATTAAAGAAATTCTTACAGATGCTGAGACTCGTATGGGAAAGAGTGTTGACTCACTACGCACCGAATTAACAAAGATAAGGACAGGACGTGCACATCCCAGTCTGCTCGATCAGATAATGGTCGATTATTACGGTACGGATACACCGATCAACCAGGTTGCTAACGTGACGGTAGAAGATTCCAGAACATTGGCTGTTGCGCCGTGGGAAAAACAGATGGTTGCTGTCGTCGAAAAAGCAATCATGAACTCAGGACTGGGGCTCAACCCATCGACAGCAGGTAACCTGATCCGTATACCTATGCCACCTTTGACCGAAGAGCGTCGTCGTGAACTGGTGAAGGTTGTAAAAGGAGACGGTGAGAACGCAAAGATAGCAGTCCGTAATATCAGACGTGACGCCAACAGTGATTTTAAAGACCTGTTAAAAGATAAAGAGATCTCAGAAGATGAGTGCAGGCAGGCTGAAGATGACGTACAGAAACACACCGATAAATATGTCGCAAGTGTCGATGAAGTTGTCGCAGTAAAAGAAAAAGAGTTGATGGAGATATAGAGCAGCTATACCTTGATGGTTTAGCTCGATGACTGCGATGATCGATAGCACAGGAACGGTTCTGCCAGGCCATATAGCTGTCGTGATGGACGGTAACGGACGCTGGGCGAACAAGCGTCACCTGCCCCGTGCTGCAGGCCATAAAGCAGGTGTGGATGCGACGCGAAGAGTTGTAGAAAATTGCGTAAAGAATAATATCGAAGCGTTGACGATATTCGCATTCAGCAGTGAGAACTGGAACCGACCTGTTTCTGAAGTGAGCAACTTAATGTCATTATTTGTTTCTACGATAATGGCAGAAGTAAAAAAACTGAATAAAAAAAATGTCTGCGTGAAGTTTATTGGTGATCGCACACGGTTTTCAGAAAAGTTACAGGGCAAAATTAATGAAGCAGAAGTGCTGACCGAAAAGAATACGGGATTACATCTGAATATAGCGGCTAATTATGGTGGCCGTTGGGATATCGTTAATGCTTGCAGGTTGATTACTGAAGAAGTAATCAATGGTGATAAAAAACTGACAGATATAGATGAGGCGATGTTTGATTCATTTGTGTCACTGAGTGAGATGCCCGCACCAGATCTGTTCATACGTACTGGGGGAGAGCAGCGTATCAGTAATTTTTTGATATGGCAGCTGGCATATAGCGAATTATACTTCACCGATATATTATGGCCGGATTTCTCAGATGAAGATTTTGATGCTGCATTAAACTGGTATACGGGAAGACAGCGCCGATTTGGCAAGACCGGGACACAGTTGTTAGATAGTGAAGCGGTAGAGAGCTGAAACAACTGAACTCTATTTAAAATAAGAATAATATAACCGATAACATATCATGTTGTACCAACGAATATTAACAGCGATACCAATGGCAGCTTTTGTTGTCTGGATGATCTTTTTCCAGCCGACTTCTGTTTTCTTCTTATTCGTGTTGTTCATCGTCCTGGTTTCTGCTTTTGAGTGGGCGAGGCTTTCAGGTATTAACAATAATCCGCTGAGGATTTTATTCGCGCTCATCATCACTTCAGGCACCTGGGCGGTACAGTATTATCTGGCTGATTATGCCCACTTTTTTATCTATGTCTCGGTATTGTGGTGGTTCAGTATCAGCTATTATCTTAGATTCGCCAAACCCGGCGCAGCAAACTCAGATCTGAAAATAGATAAGTTGCTTATCGCTATCGTTGTTTTGCCAGCAGTAGCATTCGCCATGCAAAAGATTCACGCCATGCAACAGGGTGGGGAGTGGTTGTTCTATGCGCTGGCGCTGGTGTGGGTTGCTGATATCGGCGCTTATTTTTCAGGCAAGAAATTCGGTAAAAATAAACTTGCCCCGAATATCAGCCCGGGCAAAACCAAAGAAGGACTGATAGGTGCTGTTGTTGTCACTTCTGTATATACCTTGATAGCGAGCTATTACTTTGAGCTGGATACTGAGCGTTCGGCATTACTGGTGCTGTTATCGGTTATCTTGACGTTTATCTCCGTCAGCGGCGATCTGTATGTCAGTTTTTTGAAACGTGAGGCGGGTCTGAAGGATAGCGGCAATATATTGCCTGGACACGGCGGCATCCTGGATCGGGTGGATAGTGCGCTAGCGGCTATACCGGTGTTTGCGGTCGGCTATAACTGGCTGATATACGCCCGGTTATTTGATCCACTATCATGACATCAGCTGAACCATTGCAGATCACCTTGTTGGGCGCAACAGGCAGCATCGGTGCGAGTACGCTGGATGTCGTCACTCGGCATCCTGATCGTTATCAGATCTATGCATTAACCGCGAATACTAATGTTGAAGCGATGCAATTACTGTGTGATCGATGGAATCCTCGTTATGCAGTGATGAATGACGTGGAATCTGCTGCTGAACTGCGCAGTCGCCTGTCTTCAGCTAAAAGTCAGACGGTCGTCCTCGAAGGTGAATCTGGTTTGCTGCAGGTGGTCAATGATCAGCAGGTCGATTGTGTCGTCGCCGCGATCGTTGGTGCAGCGGGTCTGGTGCCGACACTCGCTGCAGCCAAAGCGGGTAAACGTGTATTGCTGGCGAATAAGGAAGCGCTGGTGATGTCTGGCAAATTGTTCATTGACACGGCCAGAGAAAACAATGCTGTATTGATGCCGGTCGATAGTGAGCACAATGCGATCTTCCAATGTCTGCCAGATAGTCTCACTGAACACCATTCTTCGGTTAAAATGGTAAACCAGCAGGCTTGCGTAGGAATCAAGCGTATCCTGTTAACGGCCAGTGGAGGCCCGTTTAGAACCTGGTCTACTGAGCAGTTGCATGATGTGACACCTGAGCAAGCCGTGGCGCATCCAAACTGGGATATGGGCAGGAAGATTTCGGTCGACTCTGCCACACTGATGAATAAAGGCCTCGAGCTGATAGAAGCTTATTGGCTGTTTGATATGGATATCGCAAACATCGATGTTGTGATACACCCGCAGAGTGTTATCCATTCGATGGTGACGTATACTGATGGTTCGGTACTTGCGCAGCTGGGTAACCCGGATATGCGCACGCCGATAGCGCATGCCCTGGCATGGCCTGAAAGAATATCATCTGGTGTTGAACCACTGAACATATTTGATGTCGCAAAACTAGACTTTGAGCAACCGGACCTGGCGCGTTTTCCATGCCTTCGGCTGTGTTATGAGGCGATAAAAAAAGGCGGTTCGGCAACAATCGTTTTAAATGCTGCAAATGAGATCGCCGTTGCCGCTTTTCTCGATGAGAAGATAGGGTTCAACGATATTGCGGTTGTGATTGAACAGACCATGGAAAAAGCAAAAATAACCGAAGATGTCAGTTCACTGGAAGATATACTGGAAGCTGACGCGATGGCCAGAAGTATAACGAATGAATGCCTGGCAGTGATGCATTAGAGTTTGAATAGATTATTATGAGCGTTTTACATAACATATTTTTCTTCATTATCGCGATCGGCGTATTGGTCACATTTCATGAATATGGCCATTACTGGGTCGCGCGTAAAGCGGGTGTAAAAGTACTGCGTTTTTCTATCGGCTTTGGTCGGCCGCTGTTCAGCTGGCAAAAAAAATCAGCCGAAGGTGATGACATCGAATTTGTCATCGCGGCTATCCCGCTCGGCGGTTATGTCAAGATGCTCGATGAGCGTGAAGGCGATGTAGCGGAATCTGAAAAAGCACGTGCTTTTAATAATCAGAGTATTTCAAAACGCATCGCGATCGTATTTGCTGGCCCGGCATTTAATTTTATCTTAGCCGTATTTCTGTACTGGATAGTCTTCATGCTGGGGAGTACGGTCGATCGTCCATTCGTCGGTGAGGCTGAACCTGGCAGCATTGTGGAAAAATCTGGATTTCAGGTTCGTGACGAAGTGTTAATGGTCGGTGATGTGTCTATTAGGTCATGGAATGAATTCAGGTTAGAAGTCCTTAATCACGGCCTGGAAGGTGGCAATATCGATGTACTGGTTCGTGATGTGGATGGTTTGGACAAGAGCCGGGTGCTGGCGCTGGG
The DNA here is from genome assembly GCA_030673345.1 of Pseudomonadota bacterium. Classification (GTDB taxonomy): domain Bacteria; phylum Pseudomonadota; class Gammaproteobacteria; order SZUA-229; family SZUA-229. The sequence continues at coordinate 2,916 of DAOVJH010000011.1, read as the reverse complement.
CGATATGCATATCCTGGAAGAAGAGGGTGACATCTTTAAGCGTCTAGGCTTTAAGCAGTGGTGGCCTCTGTTGGAACTCGAAATCGGTGGTGTCATGGAGCAGAGTGCTGCTGAAAGTGCCGGCATACAAAAGGGTGATGTAATCCTGGAAGTCGATGGCCTGGCTGTTGATAAGTGGCTGTCCCTGGTGGAGATGATCCGCAAAAAACCGGGTCTGGTAATGAATTTTGTGGTGTTGCGCAATGGTTTCGAAGAGATCGTTACGGTCACCCCTAAAAGTCGCAAAACGAAAGAAGGCGAGCAGCAGGGTTATATCGGTGCATATCAGCATGTGCCGGAAGAGGTGCGCCAGGAACTGGTGACACGGGTAGAGTATTCACCGTTGGATGCAGGCTTTAAGGCGGTCGTCAAAACCTGGGATATGTCTTCATTGACACTTCGTGTTCTGTGGAAGATGGTAGCAGGCGAGGCAAATCTTGCGAATATTTCCGGGCCCATCACTATAGCGACCTATGCTGGCGTTACTGCGAGTATCGGCCTGGTTTCATTCCTGTCCTTTCTGGCGGTAATCTCTGTCAGTCTGGGTGTGTTGAACTTGCTGCCGGTACCGATGCTGGACGGCGGTCACCTGTTTTATTATTTTATTGAGATCATCAAAGGTTCGCCGGTTTCAGAAACATTTGAACTCCGTGGCCAGCAGGTTGGTATTGCTATCCTTGCATTACTGATGAGCATCGCAATATTTAATGACATACAACGTCTAGTACAGTAGGAATTCAGGAGCCTCTATTAGCTGTATGTCATTTATTCGTTTATCTTTAGTACTTATCCTGCTTAATAGTTTCGTCACGACCACGGTTCGTGCTGATACTTTTATCGTGAGCGAGATAAAAATCGAAGGTCTTCAGCGCCTGACCGATGGTACCTTGCTGAACTATCTTCCCATCGTCGTCGGTGACCCTATCGATGATAATCAGATCACCTATTCGATCAGTGAATTATATAAAACGGGTTTCTTTGCTAACGTAAAACTTCTCCGCGATGGTGACGCGCTGGTGGTCCGTGTCAAAGAACGGCCATCTATCGCAGATGTGGCCTTCACAGGAAATTCTGATATCGATGATGATGCGTTAAAAGATGCACTCGTGGACATCGGTGTGACGCGCGGGCAAATCTATAACCGTTCTCTGCTCGAAAAATTAACACTGGAACTCGAACGTGTTTATTTCAGCCAGGGTAAGTACGGCGTAAAAATTAATACAGAGATTGAAGAACTGGACCAGAACCGTGTCGACATCGATATTACGATCTCTGAGGGACAGGTTGCACTGATCAAACACATCAATATCGTCGGTAACGAGGTATACGGTGATAGCATTCTGCTCGATGAACTGGAATCGGGTGTGCCGTCATCATGGGCAGTATTCTCATCGGCTGATGAGTACTCTAAACCGAAGTTAAACGGTGATCTCGAAAAGATCCGTTCTTATTACCTCGATCGCGGTTATATTAAATTTTCCATCGAATCAACACAGGTTTCGATCACACCGGACAAACAGGATATCTATATAACCGTTAATGTATCTGAAGGCGAGCGCTATAAGATTTCCTCATCAAAACTGACCGGTGAGCTGGTGGTGAACCGTAAGACCATGGAGTCGCAGATATTGACGCATCAGGGCATGTTCTTTTCGCGCAGCCTGATGACGACCAGTAAGAAGCGCCTGGAATCTCAGATGGGCCGCATCGGTTATGCCTTTTCAGAGGTGAAACTTACACCTGAGATCGACGATGAAAGAAAAGAGGTCGCACTGACTTATTTCGTTGTTCCTGGTGAAAAGGTTTATGTCCGCCGGATAAATATCCATGGTAACGACAGTACACAGGACCAGGTGTTTCGTAGAGAGATGCGTCTTATGGAAGGTTCGATACTGGCCAGTGACCTGCTCGAACGTTCAAAAATACGTATCCAGCGTCTGCCGTATATAGAAACGGTCGACGTCGATACTGTGCCTGTACCGGGTTCCAGCAGCCAGGTTGATCTGAAAGTTACGGTAGAAGAAAAACTGGCGGGTAGTTTTAATATCGGCGCAGGTTTTTCACAGACGCAGGGATTGATATTCAATGTCGGTCTGACGCAGGAAAACTTGTTCGGTACAGGTAAACGTCTTTCCTTGAACATCAATACCGATCGCGCGAATACGATCTATAGTGCTGCTTTTACTGACCCTTATCACACCATCGATGGCATCAGCCGCACGGTGAGCGTATCTTTTCGTGACAGGGATGCGTCTGAAGAATTGATCAATAACTTCCAGACAAATTCAGGTGACCTGAATATCAGTTATGGTGTTCCTCTGTCCGAGTTTAATACTCTGCGTCTGGGTTATGGTTTAAGTTATATCAAGATCATTCCATCATCGATAAACCCATCTTTTGATGTCACAGAGTTTTTGAAAGAGCATAATGGTGAAACGTCGTATAACAATTTCACCTTCAACACCAGTTTCTCACATGACACCAGAAACCGAACCGTGTTCGCAACGGCAGGTTCACAACAGACCGTCGGAATGAATATGACGGTTCCGGGCAGTGATCTGGAATATTATAAACTCACCTACGTCACCAATACCTATATAGGTATAACCAGCGCAACGACGCTGTTGCTGCGCTCGAATCTGGCCTATGGCGACGGTTATGGTAAAACGGGCTCTCTACCATTCTATGAGCGGTATTTTGCCGGTGGTATCCGCACGGTTCGTGGTTATGAATCAAATACATTAGGTCCACGCGACCCTGTATCAGGCTTTGCTGTCGGCGGTAATATGCGTGTTACTGCTGGCGCAGACTACATATTTCCTATACCATTTGTCGAGAAACCGCCAAGTTCGGTGCGTCTGAGTCTGTTTCTTGATG
>DAOVJH010000336.1 GCA_030673345.1 Pseudomonadota bacterium | reverse complement strand
TTAAGTAAGCGCCAGGAAAACCAGGTGTTGCTAAAACGTGAGGACCTGCAGAGTGTTTTTTCTTTCAAATTGCGTGGTGCCTATAACCGCATCTACCAGTTAACGAGGTCCAAAGATGTTAAAGGTGTGGTTGCGGCTTCGGCAGGCAACCATGCGCAAGGTGTCGCACTGGCGGCGAAAAAACTGGGTCTCGATGCGACCATCGTGATGCCTAAGACGACACCGGGTATCAAGGTCGATGCGGTCAGATCCTATGGTGCAAAAGCGGTTTTGATCGGCGACAACTATGATGAAGCCTGTGAGTACGCAACGGAACTCGCCAGTAAGCAAAAACTGGATTTTATCCATCCTTATGATGATAGTGATGTCATCGCCGGGCAGGGTACAGTCGGTCTTGAGATCGTGCGTCAGCATGCTGATTTTATCGACGCTATTTTTGTGCCGGTTGGCGGCGGTGGATTGATCGCCGGTATCGGCTCGATCGTTAAGTACCTGAGTCCGAAAACAAAAATTATTGGCGTTGAACCAGCGGATGCTGCTTGCATGGCAGAGGCATTGGAAAAAAACCGCCGAGTCGTGCTCGATCATGTTGGTATCTTTGCTGACGGTGTCGCCGTAAAACAGGTGGGTAAGGAGACCTTTCGTGTAGCAAAACAATGTGTCGATCAGGTGATAACGGTGAGTACCGATGAGATCTGTGCAGCGATAAAGGATATCTTTGATGATACGCGCTCGATCACAGAACCGGCTGGCGCGTTGGCTGTTGCCGGTCTGAAAAAATATGTCGCCCAGAAAAAACTAAGCGGTAAAACACTGGTTGCTATCAACAGTGGTGCAAATATGAATTTCGATCGCCTGCGCCATGTCTCTGAGCGTGCTGAGATCGGTGAGCAGCGTGAAGCGCTTTTTGCGGTAACCATCCCTGAACGTCCGGGCAGCTTCAAGACCTTTTGCCAGACCATCGGTAAACGCGGTATCACCGAGTTTAATTATCGTTATTCGGATGACAATGATGCGCAGGTATTTGCCGGCGTGCAGTTGCGCGATGCAAAGAATGAGCGGCTGGAGCTGATCAAAAAGCTGAAAGGTAAGAAGTACCCGGTGATGGATATGACGGATAATGAGATGGCAAAGATGCATGTTCGTCACATGGTCGGTGGTCGTGCTGCATTACAGGATGAAGCGCTGTACCGCTTTGAGTTTCCGGAGCGCCCGGGCGCCCTGCTGGACTTCCTGTCACAGATCGGCAATCGCTGGAATATCAGTCTGTTTCATTATCGAAACCACGGCGCGGCATTTGGGCGTGTTCTGGTGGGCCTGCAGATACCTGAAGCTGAACGTAAGCAATTAGGGCAGTATCTTGATACGCTGGCATATCCGTACTGGGAAGAGACGGATAATCCGGCTTACCAGTTGTTTCTGTCTCTATAAGCCAAATCTGTTCGAAATATTTGCCTTGGCTGAATGACTGCTACCGGCCATTGGCGGACACTGGCTTTAAGTCCCTTCTCCCTCTGGGAGAGGGGGAATATTGAACACTTATGTCTTCTTTGGCTCATTTACGGACATCGTGCGTGGCGATCGTGGTCAGGTACGATATTGCTGTTTTTCGGTAACGATGTGATCCAGGGGAATATCCCAGCTTTGAGATTGCAGGTGATCTGTTTTCTGAATCTCATGTGCCAGTCCCATCAATACCGGTTTTCGCCAATAGCGTCGGTGCTGTAGATAAGCCAGCGTACGGTCATAAAAACCACCGCCCATACCGACGCGGTTGCCGTCGGTGTCAAACGCTACCAGCGGCAATAGCAGCAGATCCAGCTGACTGGCTTTTATCCAGTCTGATGGTTGGCAGATGGGTTCGGCGATATTAAAGCGGTTGTGTTTAAACCGGCTATTTTCATCATAGGGGGCAAAATACAGGCTGTCCTTTATCGGTGACAGCACAGGCAGATAGACATTCTTTTTGGCGAACCACGCGTGTTCGATCAGCTGGTGCGGGTCGATCTCACCGTCATTGGCCAGATAACAGGCAATGTGCTGGCTGTAGCGATAACTTCTGTGTCTGCTGATGTTCTGACACAGTGTGGTGCTGTGCTGTTGCTGTGCGTCGACTGATAAGGTTTGTCGCTGGCTGCGCTTGAGCTGTCTTATATCGGCAATGGAGGGCTGACTGTGGTTAATAGTCGGGTTATCAGGCATAGGTTCAGCGGTTTATAGCATGTAGGGAACGGATAGATGACATCTCCAGTGTGCCGTAGCAAATACTGTTGACCTTGAACCGGTAAGTTCAGGGGGGAACCAGCGATGCTGCGTTAGGCTTCCCGCCAAAGCGGTAATGCACACGGCCTCAACAGTCCGATTCCCAAAGTCAGTATTTAAGGCTCAAGGGTTAAAACAGGTAGCTTACGTACACCCTAGAGATGTCAAAACTGGTGGATATTGAGGGAAGCTCTAATCAAGTTCGATTGTTTCAGGCTTGTTAAAATCGTCCGTATCTTCCCCGAAGATCTCGGCAATAGAATAATTATTACCGCTCACTTCGTGAAACATACGAACAATTTTCCCTGCGCCTAAATCTAATCAACTTAATCAGAGATTCCCTGCCACTGCTTCAGCGAATTATCGCTGGCAGATTTTTATATATCCGTTGTTTCTATTGTATGTAATGTCGGCTTTAAATCAACCGAAAAGAGTGAATAAAATGATTTAGGTCAGTTAGATTAGCTGTATGTCTCGCATCGAATCAGTGATGCGTTCTGAGA
>DAOVJH010000130.1 GCA_030673345.1 Pseudomonadota bacterium | reverse complement strand
GCCCATGATAATAACACCGCTTTGATGGCTTGCTGATGCGGAGGGTAAGTCAAAGTCAAAAACGGTGTCTGTGTTAAGCGCTGTGCTTTTTCATTGCCGCTGTTTTGTTTTTTTGTTATTCGTTTTTTACCTTTCCTCGCATTAGCCAAGCCATTGATGTGCTGTTGGTATCATGAGCTTTCTGTGAAAACTGTCTGAGCGTTCTTTGCGAGTTTTTTCACAGCATGATACCAACAGCACATCAATGGGAACCCCGTGCTTTCTACGGGGCGACAGGCGTAGCGACGGCTTTTTTGGGTACTTTTTTAGCTGCTGAAAAAAGTGCCTCGCCCGCGGTGCGAATACCGCAAGGCCTAACTAAATACCAACTGTAAATATTATTCAACCAACCCTAGCCAAATCTGAAACAAAAAAGATCGCGGAATGAATAAAATCCGCTCCTACAGGAACGAGAAACTATCAATACCAAACCAGTTTCATATAAAATACGCTGAATCTTTTCAGCTTTCCCCCCTCTTATATAAAATGAAAAACACCATATTTATTATTGTCGCCATCGCCATCGCCAGCAGCAGCGGTTTTGCTTTCCAGAGATACCTCAACCATGAATCGGTACAGGTAAAAACTGTAATCAATCCGGCCATCGGCTTCCAGCGTCCAGAATTTGCTGCTCTGGATCTAAACGGTGAAATGCGTAATATCAAGGAGTGGGACGGCAAATTAGTTTTTCTTAATTTCTGGGCGACCTGGTGTCCTCCCTGCCTGAAAGAGATTCCCGCATTTATCGAGCTGCAGGAAACATATGATAATCAGGGGTTCCAGATCGTTGGCATCGCCATTGATGATGAGGCAGCTGTTCGTAAATACGCCGAAGAGGTAGGCATGAACTACCCATCACTGGTCGTCGAGGACGAAGGCATCATGCTTGCGAAGCGCTATGGAAACGGAATTGGCGCACTGCCATACACGGTAATCATCAATCGTGACGGCGAAATTAGCTACACGATCAGGGGAGAACTAAGCAAGATACGTGCAAAAGAGCTAATGAAAGAACGAGGGATTAAGCTATAACTCATTAAGAATTTGTCCATTTCACGAATTTCGCTACAAATTCGCCGAAATTTGTGGACATTTAACCAGTTTTTATGCACAATCATTAGTATATTATTATATTTTCCTGGAATCGGCCCGCAAAACTATAAAAATGCCAGATTTACTCGTTATCAATGGCCCCAATCTGAACCTGTTAGGGACTCGCGAACCTGAACATTATGGATCAGATACGCTCGACAGTATTAACAGCACCCTGTCAAAGATTGCAGCTGAAAACAATCTCAGCCTGGAAAGCGTGCAAAGTAACGCTGAAGTCGAACTGATCGAGCATATTCATAACGCAGCTAAAAATGACGTACGGTTTATTATTATTAACCCGGCAGCATTTACCCATACCAGTGTCGCACTGCGTGATGCTCTCAGCGGTGTTGATATTCCATTTATAGAAATTCATTTATCCAATGTTCATGCACGCGAAGCGTTCCGTGAACATTCCTATTTTTCTGATATTGCAGTTGGTGTTATCTCAGGCCTTGGTGCACAAGGTTATGAACTGGCGTTACAGGCTGCAATAAATCAATTACAACAAGGTTAAAACCAAAAGGTATATTCTTATGGATATTCGTAAAGTAAAAAAATTAATCGAGCTGCTGGAAGAATCCGGTATTGCTGAAATTGAAATTAACGAAGGTGAAGAGTCTGTACGTATTTCACGTTATGGCTCTAATGCAGTCGCACCTGCACCCGTTCAGCAATTTGCAGCAGCGCCAGTCGCCGCCCCGGTTGCCGCAGCAGAGCCTGAGAGCTCAACTGACAGCCCTGCCATCAGCGGACATACTGTTGATGCACCAATGGTTGGTACTTTCTATACAGCAGCCTCTCCCGGCGCACCTGCTTTTTGCAAGGTCGGCGACAGCGTCAGCGAAGGTGATACCGTTTGTATCATCGAAGCAATGAAAATTCTTAATCAGATCGAAGCCGATAAGTCAGGTGTGGTTAAAGCCATCCTGGTTGAAAACGCTCAACCTGTTGAGTTTGGTCAACCTCTTATCGTCATCGAATAAGGCACAGTTCTATGTTATCCAAAGTTGTTATCGCCAATAGAGGCGAAATTGCATTACGCATATTGCGTGCTTGCCGTGAGCTGGGCGTAAAAACTGTTGCGGTTCATTCTGAACCTGACCGTGATCTTAAACACGTACGGCTAGCAGACGAATCAGTATGTATAGGACCTGCGCCTTCTGATCAAAGCTACCTCAATGTTCCCGCTATCATCAGTGCTGCTGAAGTGACTGATGCTGTGGCTATACATCCCGGTTATGGTTTTTTATCCGAGAATGCAGACTTTGCTGAACGCGTCGAAGACAGCGGATTCATCTTTATCGGTCCGACGCCTGAATCCATTCGCATTATGGGCGACAAAGTCGCCGCTATTGAAGCAATGAAAAGTGCTGGCGTTCCTTGTGTGCCGGGCTCCGACGGCCCACTAGGTGAAGACAACGACACAAATATAAAACTGGCTAATAAAATCGGCTATCCAATCATCATAAAAGCAGCTGGTGGCGGCGGCGGCCGCGGCATGCGCGTAGTGCATTCAGATGCGACACTGACAAACTCGATCGCACTCACCAAGCAGGAAGCAGGAACCTTTTTCGGCAACAGCATGGTGTACATGGAGAAATATCTGGAAACACCGCGCCATGTCGAGATACAGGTTTTATCTGACGGTCAGGGTAACGCCGTTCACCTGGGCGAACGTGACTGCTCTATGCAACGTCGCAACCAGAAAGTGGTGGAAGAAGCGCCTGCGCCGGGTATCACACCTAAACAGCGTAAAAAAATTGGTCAGCGATGCGTTGATGCCTGTAACAAAATCAAATACCGCGGTGCCGGCACTTTTGAATTTCTATATCAGGACGACGAGTTTTATTTCATCGAGATGAATACCCGTGTTCAGGTCGAGCACCCGGTGACAGAAATGATTACTGGCATAGACATCATCAAAGAACAGCTTTACATAGCTTCCGGTGAAAAACTGCGGATGAAGCAGAGTGATATCGAATTCAGGGGCCACGCTATCGAGTGCCGTTTAAATGCTGAACATAGCAAAACGTTTATCCCGTCACCAGGAAAGATCGAACGTTACCACCCGCCCGGCGGCCCTGGCATTCGCGTCGACACACACATCTATGGCGGTTATGTCGTACCACCGCATTACGACTCGATGATCGGCAAGTTAATCGCTTATGGCAACGACCGGGATATTGCGCTGGCTCGCATGCGAGGGGCGCTCGACGAGATCAGCATCACCGGCATCAACACCAATATCGAATTACACAAAGAGATCATAGACGACGCCAATTTTCAGGCGGGTGGCACTAACATCCACTATCTTGAGAAGAAGCTCGGAATATAAGTTTTAAATTTTTAAACTTATCACTTTAAACAGAAGGCTATAAGCGCTTCAGCTTATAGCCTTTTTCTTTCAGCATATTCACGATGCCTTTTTCGCCGATCAGGTGTCCACTGCCGACGACGACAAAGTAACGCCCTGGCTGTTTTAACATCTGCTCGATCCTGGACACCATCTGTGAATTTCTCTGGTAGAACAGGCTGTCATATATCGCGCTGAATGCAGGGTACTCAGTCAGCGCATCCTCGAACAGCAGCTCATGCATCTTTTCCTGGTCACCGGTTTTCCAGTAGCTAACCATATCTGCCATCATTGATTCTGAGTCATCGAACGAATACAGGCTTTCTTTTAACAGAAGATCACTGTCAGGAATCTCTAAAAAGATATTTATCTGCTGTTCCAGTGTTTCGAGCTCGATTATTTTTTTTACAGGAGAACCTGATGCCGCTTTTTTCAGGAAATAAGCATCGATTCCAAGCTCCGGATCAAACCCCATCTGCATGATCTGCATCGCAGTTAAGGTCAGCACCAGAATACCCGGCTTATAACTTTTTACATCGTCATAAGAGATGTTCAGCTGCTGCAAACGCTGCTCGAGCAGCAACCATGTGCCTTCTGAGATGGCGTCCTTGATCGTTAGACCATCTTTATAGATGCCTCTTTCAACCAATATGCGGTTGTAGGCATTATGATCTATCTTGTTGATATCCAGCTCGACGACGAGCGTATCCGATGCTTTAAAAGCCGCCTCTATCTCTTCACGCAGCGGGTAAAAACTTTTATCGGCAAAATGGATCGAACCGAGCAAAAAAACGGTCGCGCTGCCAGAAGTCAGTTGCCAGGAAAAAGCTTTGTCATTTGCCGCATAGCTGTTTACGACAAACAAAAAACTTAACAATATCAAACTAACTCTTTTCATGAATTATGACTCTTTCAATTCCAGCGCACGCCGGTAAACATCATTCTTATGCTCACCGGTCAACTTCACTACCATACTAACCGCTTGTTTCACCGGCAGTTCGGCGAGCAACACTGATAGATAATGATCGATCTGGGCGGTATCAGAAGCCTGCTCTACCTTGCCTTCAACGACCAGCACGATCTCGCCTTTACGCTGATTATCATCGGCCTCTACCCAACTCACCAGCTCTGACAGACCTGCCCTCTTTATGGTCTCAAATGTCTTGGTCAGCTCCCTGGCAAATGTAGCCCGCCTGTCTTCACCGAATACGGCCTGCATATCTTTCAGGGTTTCGACGACCCGGTGGCATGAGATGTAAAAGATCATCGTTCGCTGCTGTTCGGCTAGCAGTTCCAGAAAATGTAAGCGCGTGCCCCGTTTTGCCGGTGGAAAACCTTCAAAGGTAAATGAATCTGTTGCCAGACCTGCAGCACTCAATGCTGTTATGGCCGCACACACGCCCGGTACAGGCACGATATCAACCGCATCATCATGTGCCTGCGACACCAGGCGATAACCAGGGTCGCTTATCAGCGGTGTGCCTGCATCCGATATCAGCGCTATCGACTTACCTGAAGCCAGTTCACCGAGCAGTTTAGGTGTCATGCGATCTTCATTGTGCTCATGATATGCTAGCAACCTGGCCTTGATACCGAGAAACGATAACAGGCGCTGGCTATGGCGCGTGTCTTCTGCAGCGATTATATCCACCTGACCAAGGACGGATATCGCGCGCTGCGTGATATCATCCAAATTTCCTATCGGCGTGGCAACG
>DAOVJH010000257.1 GCA_030673345.1 Pseudomonadota bacterium | reverse complement strand
GGTACCAACGATGACAGTCGGTGCCTTACCCTTGCTACGGTTAAATTTTGTAAGCCAACCACGAGACAATACGTCCTGAATCATCTCCTGAGCCACCAGCCGTGAATCTGTATCGTTCCAGTTACCACTCAGATCAGTAACCGAATCCGAGGACACACGGCTGACTGTCGGGTTGCAGCCTGCCAGTAAAAACATCAAACCAATCAGTGTGCCAAACTTTGTAAATGATGTTATTGCTGATGTATTGAATTTCATTTTATGCTCCTTCAAAACTTTGACTTGTATTAATAAATATTTATAGGTAAATAATCCAGTGATGAGATTTATAACACTTACTCTAGTAAGTGACTAGTCAAACTCAGGTTTTTATTAAAATTAATGACCTATTTCACATTATCACCAGTAGACAGTTGACCGTGCCGGATAAAATACGACAGAAGTTGCACTCGACCTGTGCAACGGGTATGGTCGCGACAATGAAGAACATTGACACTCTGCTACATGCCCGCTGGGTCATTCCGGTCGATAATAAAAGCCGATATCTTGAAGACCATTGCATCGCGATTGATGAAGATAAGATCATCGACATTTTGCCGGGCAACCAGGCCGCTGAAAAATACAGCGCCTCTGTCAATCGCTCATATCCGCAACACGCCCTGATTCCCGGCCTGATCAACAGCCACACCCATGCTGCGATGAACCTGTTCCGTGGACTGGCCGATGACCTGAGCCTGATGGACTGGCTGGAAAATCATATCTGGCCGGCTGAAGCGCAACACGTCAATGAAGCCTTTGTTCATACGGGTACCGAACTTGCCATCGCCGAAATGATCCGCAGCGGCACCACCTGTTTTAATGACATGTATTTTTTCCCCGATATCACTGCGCGAGTAGCAGCAGATGTCGGCATGCGGGCGAGCGTTGGTCTCATACTGATCGATTTTCCAACCGTCTGGGCGAACAACAGCGATGAATACATCGATAAAGGCCTTGCTGTTTTCGACAACTACAAAGGGCACGACCTGATCAAAACGGCATTTGCGCCGCACGCACCTTATACCGTTTCAGATGAGCCACTAAAACATATCCGTACGCTAGCCGATGAGCTTGAACTAAATATTCACATGCACATTCATGAGACAGCATTTGAAGTCAGTGAAGCCAAAAAGAATAATGGCATACGCCCGCTAACACGATTGTATGAACTGGGTCTGCTGACACCGGCACTGCAGGCAGTGCATATGACGCAGCTGGATGAAGATGAAATCCCCCTGCTTGCATCTGCCGGCAGCCATGTCATCCACTGCCCCGAATCCAACATGAAGCTGGCTAGCGGCATCTGCCCGGTAAATCAGCTGTTAGATGCCGGCGTAAACGTTGCCCTCGGTACGGATAGCAGTTCCAGTAATAATGACCTGGACATGTTTGGTGAGATGCGAACAGCGGCATTACTGGCCAAGATCAGTACCATGGACGCAACTGCCGTCTCTGCAGAACAGGTGCTACGGATGGCGACCATCAATGGCGCTCGCGCGCTGGGCATTGATGAAATCACCGGCTCACTCGAAATTGGCAAATTTGCTGATATCGTCGCGGTAAATTTCGATACAATAGAGACTGTTCCAGTTTATGATCCGGTTTCTCACCTGGTGTATTGCAGCTCGCGTGAACATGTAACTGATGTCTGGATAGCGGGCAAACAACGCTTAACAGACAGGGTTCTTAACACCATTGATGAGAGCCGCTTGAAACAGGATTGCAATAGAATCAGTGAAAATATCCGCATCTCAGATAGAAGTTAAATTTTATATATTTCAAATAGTTACAATATAAACTTAAAGCAATTAATCACCTTAAATCAGCAAAAGTTATGACCCAAACAGCAAACTTTGACCCATCAGAAATTAAGAAATTTGAAGATCTAGCCTCACGCTGGTGGGATGAGCACGGTGAATTCAAACCGCTGCATGAAATGAACCCGCTACGCCTGAATTTTATCGACACCGGTTCACCGCTAGCGGATAAAACAGCCTGCGATATAGGCTGCGGCGGTGGCATACTCAGCGAAAGCATGGCGAAATGCGGCGCTGTTGTCACCGGTCTGGATATGGGTAAAGCACCATTGTCGGTAGCACGGCTGCACGCGATGGAGAGTGAGCTTGAAATTGATTACCAGCAAATTACCGCCGAAGAGTTTGCAGAGCAAAATGCGGAAAAATACGACGTCGTTACCTGTATGGAAATGCTCGAACACGTACCCGATCCGGCTTCAGTCATCCGCGCCTGTTACGACCTGGTCAAACCGGGTGGCTCGGTTTATTTTTCAACCATCAACCGTAATCCAAAAGCCTATGCATTTGCTATCATCGGCGCAGAATATCTGATGAAGATGCTGCCTCGCGGCACACACGATTATGCAAAATTTATCAAACCTTCAGAATTAGATGAATGGGCAAGATTCGCTGGACTGATACTGAAGGATTTAAAAGGTGTTAGTTACAACCCCTTCACTGGTTTGTTTAGCCAGTCACAGGATGTCGACGTAAACTATATGGTGCACTACACAAAGCCTGTCGATGCCTGAAGAATCTCTATTGTGACTCCCCCAGACCAAACCAAAAAAATCAGCACCGTACTGTTCGACCTCGATGGTACTCTGATCGATACCGCACCTGATATGGCCGCGGCACTGGAAATCCTTTGTGACGAAGAACAGCATGCTCGCCTGCCTTATGACGAAGTCCGTCCCATCGTGTCGAACGGCAGCGTTGCACTGGTCACATTAGCATTTGGCGAAAGGCTGGACTCTCAGACCCTGGAACGTCTGAAAAGCCGTTACCTGGAGATTTATCAGGATCATCTAGCGGTGCATTCACAGCTGTTCGATGAAATGGATGACCTATTACGCCGACTGGAAAAAAATGATATCAAGTGGGGCGTTGTCACTAATAAACCCGGCTGGCTGACTGAACCGCTGATGGAATCGCTTGGCCTGCACACGCGTGCTGCCTGCATCGTCAGCTCAGATTCCACGAAAAATCGTAAACCACACCCCGAACCCATGTTTTACGCCTGTAAACTGACCGGTGCACAACCGGAAGAATGCGCCTATGTCGGTGATGCACAACGCGATATTGAAGCGGGGCAAAATGCCGGTATGAAAACCATCGTTGCCGAATATGGTTATATCCCTGACTCGGAGAACACCGAAGACTGGCAGGCTGATCACCACATACAAAGCCCTTCACAGATACTGGCTTTACTCTAAAAAGTACGAATACGTATCGGTCATTGCTAAAAACGGGGCAAACACAGATTGACGACTAGCCGCTCAAGAATAGACGTTTACGCCACACCAAAGCATCCAACTAAAAACCCCATACACATTAGCTATTTAGCGCAAGCCAGCTCGACATAAACCCCCTATCTAGAGTACAACCTCACCCTCTAAGCTGATTACTTTAGCATTTAACCAGTCACTAAATGATGAGCCAGCACTCTCAGTTTCATCGATGTTATAAACTTTAATAGTCGCCGTCATC
>DAOVJH010000202.1 GCA_030673345.1 Pseudomonadota bacterium | reverse complement strand
TGAGCCTGGAGGCGGGTGTTAAGATGATTGCCTGCCAGATGACGGTTGATCTTTTTGGTTATGATATGGATGATTTTGTGCCCGAAGATGCTGACTGGGTTGGTGCGGCATCTTTCTTGCCAACAGCGCAGGAAGCGGATGTGACACTTTTTATATAGTATGTAATTATCAGGAATGACGGCTAACGGCTATTGGCGGACACTGGCTTTAAGTCCCTTCTCCCCCTGGGAGAAGGTTAGGATGAGGGTGTTTTCAGCGACGCCCTCACCCCAGCCCTCTCCCAGAGGGAGAGGGGGAATATTGAACACTTATGTCTTCTTTGGCTCAGTAACTGACTTATACAACGGTAATAATTTTAGATAGTCGATCATCAGGAGTAATAATGAATAACCTTAGCCCGGATCAGATACCCGAAAAATGGGGTGATATTGCTTCAGCCTATGGCGATGCCTTTGAAAAGCTAACCTCGCAGTTTGCTGATGATGTCATCTCTAGACTCTCACCTAAAACCGGTGAATCAGTGCTGGATGTGGCCGCTGGCACAGGTTCATTCAGCCTGGCGGCGGCCAGGCTGGGCGCAGATGTATTAGCGACAGATTTTGCTGAAGGCATGGTCGAGCATATACAGAACCGTATCGATAAGGCGTTAATGAATAACATCAAAACTAAAGTGATGGACGGTCAGGCGCTCGATGTGGATGATGCCAGTTATGACATGAGTGTCTCTATCGTCGGCTTGATCTTTTTTCCTGATATCGATAAAGGTTTTGCGGAATTAAGGCGTGTTTTAAAACCGGGCGGTCGTTGTGCAGTGGTCTGCTGGGATCATCCTGAGAACTTTGACATGATGAAACTGCTGCAACAGTCGATTGCCATAGCCGCACCTGATTTTGAGGTGCCGACGCAAACGCCGGTGTGGGCAAGGATGGTCGGTGAGCAGGCATTAGAGGAAAGATTTCAGCAGGCAGGATTTAACAAGGTAGAGGTTTGCACGATCGATGGCCTGTTAACGCTGGATTCTGTTGAGGATTTCTGGTCTGTTTTCATTGCTTCATCGCCACCGATGATCTCTCTGTTTGCTGCGCTAGGTAAAGAAAACACTGAACGCGCCGGTAAAGTATTTGTCGAACTGGCAACGGATAACCACCAGAAACAAATGGTGACACTGGCATCAAAAGCTTGTGTCGGTGTCGCTTATGTCTAACATCGCCGCGGCTTATCATTAGAAGCTGGCAGCAGGAGAATATGAGTATGCAGACTGTAGAGATGATGGGGAAGCAGATTCAGGTCGAAATCAGCAAACATGCTGAGCGGCAGCTGAATAATCGAAAAGCGCCATTGTTTATCGAGATGGAGTTATATTTTAGTTGCCTGCTGAGAAAAGAGATTCGTATTCGTGAAGCACTGCGTGAGAAGCTTGATGAAGAGTTTACTGCGCAACTTTCAGATATCCTTCATATCAGTTTTCGCCCGGTGATGACGAAGTCCTGCAGCGTTTCATCCTGTGAAGGTGAAAGCCCTCCGTTAAGTGATTTTCCTATTCAGAAGCCTCAGTCTTATGTGCCGAAGTGGTTGAAGCTGGACTTTAAAAAAGGCGAGTGGTGTGGGGATTTCGGCTACTAGTCTGAATGCTAAATGAGTGTGAGTTTTAAGGTGCACTGCTCGTTATGTACCGGCTTCTTTTTCTTGCCTTATTCTGCATGTCTTTCACTTCAGCGTTTGCTGGCCAATACGGCAGTGAGCTATATAACGCCGGCTGGCAGATAAACACAGATAATGATCTGTTAACGGGTCTGAGTACCGACAGAGATCACACCGGCGCCCTGGTGTTCACCAGGTCATACTGACATGTATAAGATAGCGACTGTTGCTGTATAATTGCAAAATCCAAAATGTACTAATCATATTGTGGTTACCGTGATGAAAAATATTCTTCTATCCCTGCTTCTGCTCTTTGCTTTTTCTCTGTCGTCTCATGCTGTCGCTGACGAGATGTCTGAAATGGATGGGATGTCTGGCCAGCTGAAAAAAATCAATAAAAAACTTATCCGAGGTCAGTTTGAAGGGGATGATCTTAATGAATGGACAAAGCTGACGATTAAGATGAAGAGTGCCGCTTCTCTATGTGTTTCGAACAATGAAAAGGCTTTGCTTGATCTGAAAGCGGTCATGGAAGGTTTAGGTGAGAAAGTTAAAGGTGAAGATATTGAGGTCACCAAAAAAAGAGCGAAGTATCAGAAAGAAAAAGCTAATCTGGATAAAACGTTGGCAAAATGTAACCTGTTTATCGTCAGCAGTAATGAAGTTTCTCTGAAGATTGGTCAGGCGGAAAAATCATATTTCAAGCAGAAGTATTTTGCTAAAAGTCCGCATATGATTGATCTGGTCATGGCGTATCTTGATAATCCGGTTGCGATTTTAGAAGACTCCGGTACGTTTGTTTTTAAACGGTCAGGCCTAAATGAGATCGATACGCTCGATGCGGCGTTGAGTATAGTCGCTGTCCTACTCTCGATTTTCTTTGGTATCTGGCTGCGGCGAAAATTGCTTCTGCTTGAGAGTAAGCGGCAATGGCAGGATGACTTTTCTGAAAACCTGTTTAGAGCTGTACTGACAACATTTTCCTGGTCAGCACCTTATCTGACCGGTTCTATTGTAGCGGCTGCTGCGTCAGTTATCATCACGCTGGAGGTTGTAGAGATTCCATTCGTTACGGAATTTTTTGTTGGTCTGCTCCTGTTCTTTTTAATGACCACGGTAATACGTTTACTGTTATCTCCGTACCCGCCAGCAAAACAATTTATTTCGCTGACGCCGCATATTGCTGAATCACTGGCAAAGCGGTTAAAAGTGCTGGCGATATTAGGTCTGGTCGGATATCTGTCGTTCTATACAGTGTTCTCGCAGAGTGTCATCGAATCAAACCTGATGCTGATGCGAAATATATTCTCCCTGTTTTTTGTTGTTAACATGGTGTGGACACTGCAGGTCATTATCGCTTCACCCCGATTGCCCAAGCTGCGTTATATATCGATGATGGTGATATTTGTAGTGCTTGCATCACTGGTAGCAGAGTGGATGGGTTACAGGAACCTCGCCTTCGGTGGCCGTCGGATCATACTGATATCGTTTGTCGTGTTCATGATTTTTATCGGTATCGCAAAAATATTCA
The DNA here is from genome assembly GCA_030673345.1 of Pseudomonadota bacterium. Taxonomy (GTDB): domain Bacteria; phylum Pseudomonadota; class Gammaproteobacteria; order SZUA-229; family SZUA-229. The sequence continues at coordinate 929 of DAOVJH010000202.1, read as the reverse complement.
GGGATCTATTCAATGCCATCGATGATGGTGTCTACCCATGGTGTCGTCGTATACATAAGACGCTCGGGGTCGAAAAGGATGAAAAGGTTCCGGGTCTAATCTGGTTGCGATTGTTTGCGACCATTATGATTTGGGGTTCTTTTGCAGTCCTGTTTATCAATGCATGGGATTACAGTGGCGGTGTCATAGAAAGCGTTAAGAGTTATATCGTCAATGGATTTAATATAGGTGATTTTCGTATCGTGCCCAGCCGGATATTATGGGCGCTGTTGATTTTCGGTACCATCATCATCATGTCTAGCTGGATACGTTCGCAACTGGAAAATAACTGGCTCAAGATGACGACCATGGGGCAGGGAGCGCGCGATGCGATGGTGACGATCATCGGTTACATACTGTTCATTGTCGCGATTATGGCAGGCCTGTCTGCTGCGGGTTTTGATTTTGGGAATATCGCTATCATCGCCGGTGCGCTGTCAGTCGGTATTGGTTTCGGCTTGCAGAACATTGTGAATAATTTCGTTTCTGGTCTTATCCTGTTGTTTGAGCGACCTATCCGTAAAGGTGACTGGATAGAGGTCGGCGGTACCGAGGGCGTGGTTAAAGATATTCAGATCCGCTCCACAGTCATTCAAACATTTGACCGTTCCGATGTTATCGTGCCTAACTCAGAACTGATTTCAGGGCAGGTAACAAACTGGGTATTGTCAAGTAAAAGCGGGCGTGCCATCATCCCGATTGGTGTCGCCTATGGTACGGATACAGAAAAAGTACGGGATATATTAATGGCCATCGCGGAAGAAAATGAGGACGTTGTTAAGAGCGGTTATATGCCGAAACCTGAAGTGCTGTTCAGGGCATTTGGCGATAGCTCGTTAGATTTTGCACTGCGAGTGTTCCTGCGTAATGTAGACAGTCGCCTGGGCATT
>DAOVJH010000491.1 GCA_030673345.1 Pseudomonadota bacterium | reverse complement strand
ATTTGCTCACGAACAAACAGAGAAAAGAGTCGCCGGTGACAGGCAGGCTAGAAGCAAGCAGCTTATTATCGGGCTGGACTTTGGTGCGGCTTTTACCAAGGTCGTCATCGGTGATAACCGTGTCCGTTACGCTGTGCCTTTCGCTGAATTTGCGCATCCTGATAATCAATATCTGTTGCCGTCTATCCTGGCTACCGATGAAAACAATCGCTGCGTTCTATCATCTGACAACACTGATAATGAAACCGCCAACCTCAAGTTTCCTCTGTTAGAGAACACTTATACTGACGATGATCTACTGCGGGTTTCGGCTTACCTGGCGCTGGTACTCCGGGCCAGCAGAAGCTGGTTACTCGAGCGTTATGAGAAAAGATACAACCGTTCTGAGTTGATATGGTCGATCAATGCAGGTTTGCCTGTCGATAATGCCGGTAACGAAAAACTCTCAGCTTTATACCAGCAGCTTCTGCACACAGCCTGGGTTATCAGCGTACTGCCTGGGCCGATATCGTTGAGCCGGGTGCGCCAGTATATGAAGGCTGATGTAAGTGCGTTTGATGCTTTTCCTGCCGTCTACCGTTCAAAGATTATTAGCAAGCAAGCGATCAATACCTTCCCCGCCTGCTGTGCGCAGATATGCGGTTATGTTCATTCAAAGCAATGCGGTGATGATCTGCATATGTTGATCGATATCGGTGCCGGCACCATCAGTATCGCTACTTTTATGGTCGAAAGAAATGATGCGGACACCAATAAGAGTCAGTGCACGCTGTATTCATGCGCGGTCGAGCCGATCGGTGTCAGTTATCTTCTGAAGAGGAGACATGAAAACCTGAAACTAACCGATGGCGAGATTAACCTGTTTAAAGATATACCTGATGCATCGGTTTTCTCTCAGGCTCATGATCTTACGGAAAAGGATATAAAATTTGCTGATACGCTGTACAGTGGTGATGCTGCAAAACTGATCAACAAGGTACTCGATCATACAAAAAATCAGCATTGTCCGGACTCGAGTTACTGGGAGAGCGGGGTGCCAACGTTTGTCTACGGTGGCGGCGCCCATATGGAAATCGTTCAGAACATCATTCATAGTCATGAAAATAAATCACCGCCGCATAAGATCAGGTCGATAAGATTAAATCCGCCAGAAGACCTGATGGTCGAACGTCT
>DAOVJH010000405.1 GCA_030673345.1 Pseudomonadota bacterium | reverse complement strand
CGGAAAGATTGATTTTAAATTATTGCGCGGCAGAGGCGTCCCTATAATTATCGTTGGCAATAAACGAATGAACGGCTTTACTGTTTCAAGGTTTAAAAAGTTTTATAAAGATCAGATGAAACAAAAAGCAGCTAAAGATGCAGAGAAAGGCTGATCATGAATAATGTTTTTCAAGACGCTGTCCAGATAATAGAACCCTATACGATTCCTGTCGCAATCGGGTTGCTGGTGATTGTCGTTGTTCTTTTTTTCTATCGAAAGAAGATCAATCAGGGCTGGTTGAATCTGAAAAACCGTTACTATCTCAATCGTCTTGGTCTGAAACAGATAACTGGTCTGAAGTGCCCTGATGGTCTGGGTTATCATTTTATCATTGATCGCCTGATACTGCGCCATGACGGCATCACCTTGCTGGCATACAAGCGTTATCCCGGTAAAATATTTTGTGCGGATCAGATCGATGACTGGACGCAGATGGTGGGGAAAAAAAGTTATCGGTTTAAAAACCCACTATATGATCTTGATTGCCAGGTTAAAGCCATTTCAGACTGTGTGCCGGATGCTCCGGTTGATGGCTATCTTTTTTTCGATCATCTGACTGAATTCCCTAAAGGCAAGTCTGACCGTATTGTCCAGCTTGATGATATGCCAGAAAAATTGAAACGCAGTAAGGGCGCTGAGGTAGAAGCGCCTGTTCTGGCTGCCTGGGAAAGCCTTGTACGGATGTCGAAAGGCTGATATGAAAGCATCTTACAGCTAAAATAATAATTTTATTATGTGTGATATTGCTCATATATATAAGATTATTATTATATAATAAGATTTAAATGGCTAAATCGATTGACCGTTTCATCCGTATCCGCCAGGGCTCATGTTTTTGCAGTATCTTTGAAGGCTCGGCTTCATAAATCACTGAATTACCTCAGGTATAAATAATGTCAGAAAAAAAAGACACGGCGACAGCTGCACCTAAAAAAGTCGTTAAGAAGACAGTTAAAAAATCTGCCCCTGCTAAGAAAGCAGCGGTAAAAAAGAAAGTTGGCAGCAAGGAAACCGCTGCAGAAAAAAACACCGCGCAAGCATCGCCTGCCGATCCAGGAATTCAGTCTGTCATCGAGGAGATGAACAGCCAGCGAAAGACTCGTGATAAGCAGATATCGGCATTGATCACAGAAGTTCGTGAAGGTTTTAGCACGCTGTCTACTAGTTCCAGTAAGCAGGGTGAAACTCACCAAAAAGAAATGACGGGGTTGTACCAGTCCCTGCAGAGTACCTTTGGAAAAATCAAAGATGACAGTGTCGAAAACGAAGAGCTCAACCTGAATATTTTCAAGAGCCTTTCTGAGTCGATGATGAATGACCATGATCAGACCCTGAAAGAGATAAATGAGCAGGGCAAGCTGCAGGATAAAAAGATCGAACACATGGCCAAACTGCTGGAGCAGCGCACAGGCCGAAACAGACTGATCGCTATCCCGGGTGTCATCATCGCGATCCTGGGTGTTTTTTATATGTTCTATGTCGTTACCATTATGGAAACAGCGATGACCAGCATGTCAGGAAATATGCAACTTATGCAAAAAGATGTCGGTGCGATGTCAGGTAATATGAGCGCCATGACTCAGGGTATCAGTTCTATCGATTCTAATATGGGGCAGTTAAATAGCAGCGTGGGACAGATAACAAAAGACCTGAATATATTGACCCATAATGTTGCTCCTGCAATGAAAGGCATGAGAAATGTAATGCCCTGGGCTCCCTGAAGAATTATGAGGGGAGACAGCTTGTCTGGTCTTGTCCCCTCAGCTCATCTTTAAGTGGTATCGGTATTTTTTCCAGATGAAAATCATACCGATGAAATAAGCATTAAGTAACAGTGCGAAATTCCATTCCGCGATGTTTTCACTTACAGAGGTCGTCTTCTGCATAGTATCCATAATCGTGCTGAGGATTCCTGCTGCCAGCATCAGAGATAGTGCGGTCAGCTGCAGCTGGAGGATTATCGGTTTTATTCTACCAGCAAGTTCGCAGGATAAAAGTTTAAAGTGTTGCCTGAGAAGTAATAATTGGGCCAGTGGTGTGAAGGTGAAAAATATCATGATGCCATAGCGGCGCATGAACCGGTTTACCTCTCCCGTCGTGCCCAGGAAATCAATATAGACGATGAGGAATATCGCACCTGTTATGCCCAGCAGTAATATGATG
>DAOVJH010000227.1 GCA_030673345.1 Pseudomonadota bacterium | reverse complement strand
TATCAGCAATTGATGCGTGATATTCGTTCTGCAATAGAAGAAGACCGTTTTGATGAATTTGCTGATGCTTTCTATGCAAACCTGTCGGTTGATTGATGTCTGATATCGGCCAGTAGCGGACAGTCAAAAACATTTCACCACAGAGGACACGGAGGACACAGAGGTTTTTATTGTTAGCCGCGCCGCAGGCGCGTTTAACAATAACAAGGTTTTTCCTCTGTGCTCTCTGTGTCCTCTGTGGTGAATAGCTTTTGACTTTCCGCTAAGGCTCATAACCCGCCACTCATAATTTTAGATATATAGAGTCATTTATGGCATAATACCGCGCCATTAAAGGACGTTAAAAAGCGTCTAAATATTTATATTCTAAGAGGTTACAAATGAGTTTTTTCATATCAGACGCAATTGCTGAAGGTGCTGCACCTGTTGCCGCAGCCGGACAGACTGATCCACTGGCATCACTAATTTTACCGATCGGCCTGGTGATCCTGTTTTATTTCTTCCTGATCCGTCCCCAGAGCAAGCGTCAGAAAGAGCATAAAAAGATGGTTAACGATCTTCAGAAAGGCGAAGAAGTTTTAACCTCAGGCGGTATCCTGGGCAAGATTACCGGTATTAACGATGATTTCGTTACGCTGGAAATAGCCAGTGGTGTTTCACTGAGCATACAGAAGAGTGCCGTTCAAACAATCATGCCCAAAGGTACGATTAAAGATCAAAGCAAATAAAAAGCCGGCTCGACCGTCTCTTTACAGCAATAATCATAATTCATCATAAAAATAAAAACGGGAACACTCAGCCATGCTGAATCAATATCCACTGTGGAAATATATTTTACTCGTCGTCGTACTGGTCGTCTCAAGCATCTACGCCTTGCCAAACCTCTTTGGCGAAGATCCTGCTGTCCAGATAGGCCATCGTACGAAGTCTTTAACTGAAGAAGACAAGCTCGTCATAGAGCAGGCGATCAATGCAAAAAACCTGGTATTGAAGTCATCAGAACTCAGCCAGGGCCACGTACTGGTACGTTTCAATGATGTCGAGGCACAGTCGAAAGCGAAAACAGCACTAAAAGAGGCCTTAGGCAAACAGTACCTGATCGCTCTCAACCTGGCACCAGCTACACCCGAATGGTTGCGTGCGTTGAGTGCAGCACCGATGTACCTCGGTCTTGATCTGCGTGGCGGCGTCCACTTCCTGATGGAAGTCGACATGGTTGCTGCCATAAAACGACTGGAAGAAAGTTTATTATCTGATATCCGCACCACGTTACGTGAAGAGAAAATCCGTTATCGTGGTGTACGTCGTGATGACAATGGACTACATATTACTTTCCGAAATCTGGAGACTATGCAACAAGCGTCTGAGGAACTGCCACGCGTTTTCCGTGAGCTTGAATTTACAAATGATGAAGCAACATTGACACTCAATGCAAGACTCTCAGAAGTGGCGATCAGAAACGAAAAGAAATCAGCACTGCAGCAAAACATCATCACACTGCGTAATCGTGTGAACGAACTGGGTGTTGCCGAACCGGTCATCCAGCAGCAGGGCAGCTCTCGTATCGTGGTTCAGCTGCCTGGTATCCAGGATACTGCTGGCGCTAAAAAGATACTAGGGGCTACTGCAACACTCGAATTCAGGATGGCCGCAGGTACTCGGACTGACTGGCTAGACGCCGAAGAGAGCGGCCGTACACCACTTAATTCGATCCTCTATCATGAACGTGATGGCAGCCCGGTACTGCTTAACCGCCGAGTCATCGTCACCGGCGACCAGATCATCGATGCCGCTTCTACTTTCGACAGCCAGAAAGGCACACCGGCTGTCACCGTACGACTTAACGGTAAAGGCGCTAAAAAGATGGGGGAGATCACCCGTGACAACATCGGCAATCCGATGGGCGTGGTATTCATCGAAAACAAGGTAGAGACCAAAAAAGTCGGTGACACCATTACCAAGCACCGCACCACGACAAAAGAAGTTATCAATGTAGCGACTATCCAGGGACAGTTCAGTGCACGTTTTCAGATCACTGGCCTGGAATCACAGGAAGCCCGCGACCTGGCTCTATTACTCCGCGCAGGTTCATTACGTGCACCGGTTGAGATCATAGAAGAACGTACTGTCGGCCCAAGCCTGGGTAAAGACAATATCGCAAAAGGTTTCATGTCGGTCGTCATCGGCTTCTGCATGGTCCTCGTCTTCATGACCGTCTACTATAAAGGCTTTGGCCTCATCGCCAATGTTGCATTGACTGCAAACCTTATCATCATCATAGCCGTGCTCTCATTGCTGCAGGCAACATTAACCTTGCCAGGTATCGCAGGTATCGTATTAACGGTCGGTATGGCAGTTGATGCCAACGTACTCATCTTCGAACGGATCAAAGAAGAGATAAAAAATGGCAACTCGCCCCAGGCAAGCATCCATTCCGGTTATGAAAAAGCATTCAGCACCATCACCGATGCCAACGTTACCACCTTGCTCGCAGCCATCGTGTTATTCACTCTGGGTACCGGACCGGTAAAAGGATTTGCGATCACATTAAGCATCGGTATCTTAACGTCGATGTTTACTGCCATCGTTGGAACGCGTGCAGTAGTTAACACGATCTATGGTAATCGTGACATCAAAAAACTTTCAATATAATACACAAGAAGATATCAGGTAGACAACATGTCACAGACACAGACTAATAATAAAACTCTGATTAATTTCATGAACAAAAGAAAACTGGCAATGGTTTTCTCGATAGCATTAATCATCGTATCTATCGGCAGTATCGCGATAAAAGGGCTCAATCTTGGCATCGACTTTACTGGCGGTTACCTGATCGAAGCGGGTTACAAAGATGATGCAAACCTCGATCAGATCAGAGACGCGTTGGCAGATGCAGAATTTAAAGATGCACAGGTACAGAACTTTGGATCTTCAAAAGATATCATCGTGCGCATCGCACCTCGTGCAGATATCAATAAAGCGACCATAGGCGACAATATACTGGAAGTATTAAAGACAACTTCAGAACAGGAAGTTCAGATGCGCCGTGTTGAATTTGTCGGCCCCCAGGTCGGTGAAGAATTACGTGATGATGGCGGTATCGCATTACTGGTCGCGCTCGGCGGTATCCTTATCTATATCAGCATGCGTTTTCAGTTAAAGTCTGCCGTCGGCGCAATCCTGGCCCTGATTCACGATGTCATCATAACGGTCGGCATATTCTCAATTCTGCAGTTAGAATTTGACCTGACGGTGTTGGCTTCTATTCTGGCCGTCATCGGTTACTCGCTGAACGACACGGTTGTCGTGCTCGACCGTATCCGTGAAACTTTCAGAAATGTTCGCAAAACCACCGCTGAGGATATCCTTAATATCTCGATCAACCAGACGCTAGCTCGTACCCTGGTAACATCTTTAACGACCTTGCTGGTATTATTTTCCCTGTTCTTTTTTGGTGGTGAGATCATCCACGGCTTCGCCCTGGCACTGATCATCGGTGTCGTCGTCGGAACCTATTCTTCCATATATATCGCGAGTAGCACCCTGATGGCGATGAACATCCACAAACAGGATTTTCTGGTTGTCGCTAAAGAAGAGATCGTCGACGACGCGCCTTAAAGTTGTACCGTGCGAATAATTCTGCTTGCATCAGAACTTATCATGATGTCTGTGATTGAGCCAAAGAAGACATAAGTGTTCAATATTCCCCCTCTCCCTCTGGGAGAGGGCTGGGGTGAGGGCGTCGCTGAAAACACCCTCATCCTAACCTTCTCCCAGGGGGAGAAGGGACTTAAAGCCAGTGTCCGCTTCTGGC
>DAOVJH010000085.1 GCA_030673345.1 Pseudomonadota bacterium | reverse complement strand
GAGAAAAAAAAGACTAACCAGGCGATGTTGCCCAGCAATAATATCCCGCTGATAATTTTCCAGAACATCGTCGGGTTGCTCTCTAGCAGAGGTGCAGACTGTCCCATAAAAGATTCTTTAGGATGGGTGAGATCATACAGGAATTCAGAGAAAGTATCGTAACGGGAACGTTGGTCTTTTTTTACGGCTTTATGAATGGCGCCATCCATCCATAAAGGAATCATCGGATTGTGTTTGATCGAAGATTCGTATTTTATTTTATTTAGCGTGCGCCAGTTGAGGTCACGGGACATCTTGTCGCCGTAAGGCAGGGTTCCGGTCAGCAAGTTATAGACCAGTACGCCGAGTGAATAGATGTCAGAGCGATTGCTACCTTCCATGCCAAGCAGGTATTCGGGTGCGGTGTAGTTTTTAGTACCTAGCAGTTCGATGCGTTCGACAGGTGTGCTTATCTCCTGTATGCCTGCAATCTTTACAGAGCCAAAATCGATAATCTTTACGACGCCATGTGTAGTGATCATGATGTTCTCAGGTTTTAGATCACGGTGCAGCATTTCAAGGCGATGAAATACGCGTAAACCTTTTACTATCTTATTGGTTATCTCGATCACTTGTTCAAAATCAGGGGAGGGATGTTCTTCCGACCACTGTTTTAAAGTGATGCCGTCGATATACTCCATGATGAAGTACAGAAAATTGCGTTGACGGCTCTGTTCGATTATTTTTAATACGGCGTCACTCTGGATGCGCTTTCCGGCCCACTCCTCCATGTAGAAACGTTCGATGTATGCCGGGTCATCGGAGAAATTAACCGATGGCGTCTTCATCATAAACATCTCGTTACTTTCTATATCTCGTACTTTATAAAGCTGTGATGTCGTGCTGGCATGAACCTCTTCAAGAATCTCATAGCCATCCATGGTCATGCCGGGGCCAAGATGCGGTGGAAAGGGCAGGCGCGTTAACTCGTTATATATTTCGTTCGCATCCTGTGAGGGTAATCTTTCTATCTTAACGATCTGGCAAGTGACATTATCATGGCTCTTTAATTCCAGCGCGTGCATCACGATCTTGTCAGCTTTAACTTCGATGGCGCACTCAGCTTTTAAGTGTTCTTTTAGTTGCTGATCATTAAGGTAATCATGTATGCCGTCCGTGGTCATCAAGAACTCATCGCCTTCTTCGATGGCCAGCGTTTTGTAATCGATGTCGAGATGGCTGTCGATGCCCATGGCGCGACTGAGATAGTTTTTTTCGTCAGAGATCCAGACGCGATGATCAGTGGTTAACAGTTCGAGGTCGCCCGAGTTGTTACCAGTTTGGCGGAAGCGATAGATGCGCGAGTCACCGATATGAAATATATGCGCGGTGGTCGATTTAAAAACAACCGCGCTGAAAGTGGTGACCATGCCATTAGCATGATCTTTATTGCCGTTGCTCAATAGCCAGTTGTTGATCGCCGTTAAAACTTTTGCACCTGATGATTTTACCGACCAGGTTTCGGGCGTGCTGAAATAATCGTTAAGGAAACTTTTTACACAATGTTCACTCGCTTCCTGTGCATTTGCGCAGCTGCCCATACCGTCAGCGATCGCACAGGCGATGCCTTTGTTCTCGAGTGTTGAACCTTCAGGAATATAGGCGCCATAAAAATCTTCGTTACGTTTCTTTATGCCTTTGTCTGAACTTTGGCCGAGACTGATTTTTAGTTGGGAGTACATGCTTAATGATAACTGTTAAGTGTGATTATAAGAAGAGTAAGGGTTGGTTGTCTTGATGTCGTTGTGTATATGAGCGACAAGATCGCGGTTTACAAACCGCTCCCACGGGTGTGGATGTTTTGTAGGAGCGGTTTGTAAACCGTGATCATTGCCGGAATGTGAATACTCAGATAATTAAAAAGAAGTCTATCTATGAAACATCGATCATCTCAACACTGCCATCCGGCATTACCTCAGCCATCTGCCCATGCGGTTCGCGCGAGAAGATGATAATAGCAAACAGTACGATTGCTCCGGCGCCAGCGATAAACATGAAGAAAGCCTGCGAAGAAACAAATGACAGTATCGTTAAGAACATAACACCGCCGATATTGCCGTATGCACCCGTCATACCGGCAATCTGTCCTGTCATACGGCGCTGGATGAGCGGCACCATGGCAAACACAGCGCCAGAGCCTGCTTTAGAAAATAAGCCGCAGATGATAGTGGTCGCAACAACAAGCGGCAATGCCCAGCTTGAATCAACCTGGCCTAGCAATGCAAAGGAAAGGGCGATGCCAGTAAATAAAACAACGAGCGTGCGTTTGCGCCCATACTTATCACTGATGATGCCGCCGGCAGGGCGTGCGATCAGGTTCATTACCGGATAAATCGCTGCCAGGATACCAGCGAGCACTGTCGAGATTTCAAAAGTATCTTTATAGAACAGCGGCAACATCGAGACCAGGGCAAGTTCTGAGCCGAACGTTACCAGGTAAGCCAGATTTAAAACGGCGACCTGGCTGAAATCATACTTGAAGATATCCGGTACATCTTTTTTAAAGAGGTCTTTGTTGACAAGGTAGATATTAAATGACTGATAAAGGTAGATCGCAGCGAGCAGGCTGTAGATACCATAAGTGATGGTATTGTCGAACCAGTTTAAGTTGGCAGGTGAGAGTTTCCATGCCAGTACTGCCAGTGCGCCATACATAGGAATACTGACGATCAGGTACAAAAAGAAATCAAACTTACTGGTTACTTCCATACCGCCGACTTTTTTGGGTTTAAAGTAAGTCGAGCCTTTCGGTGTGTTGGTTACGGCAAAGTAATAAAAAGCACCGTAGACGATCGCAAGGATGCCGGTCGTCGCAACCGCATAACGCCAGCCATCGTCACCGCCAAACATCAGAGCGAGCGTAGGCAGCAGCATGGCAGAGGCGGCCGAACCAAAATTACCCCAACCGCCGTAGATGCCCTGCGCAACACCCGTCTGACGGGCGGGGAACCATTCAGAGATCATGCGGATGCCAACAACAAAACCGGCACCGACAAAACCCAGTAAAAACCGGATGGTCGCGAGTTGCTGATAATTTTGCGCCATAGAAAAAGCGATACAGAATAATCCAGAGAGAATCAGGATAGAAGAAAACATGATGCGAGGACCAAAACGGTCGACCAGCATGCCAACAACGATCCGTGCTGGTATGGTCATCGCCACGTTAAGAATTAACAGTGCTTTAACTTCCTGGTCGGATAGACCGAAAGTTTCACGGATGACAACCATTAAAGGTGCATGCGCAAACCACACCATGAAGGAAATAAAAAATGCAAACCAGGTTAAGTGCAGGATTCGCATGTTTCCTGAAAAAGAAAATAAATTAAGTCTGGATTTTGAACCTGCTGCGGACATCATTGTTTCCTGTGCTTCATTGTTGTATTACGGTTGTAATTGCAAAGTGCATGCCAACTAACGAAACGCTATTTTATCAATAGCTTATAAAGAAATTTGTGATGCGTGACAGGTGTGAAGTGGTGCGGCGCACTAAAGGTGTGCGTTTTTGTAAAACTTTAGTGCGTGAAAATAAAGCAGTGATGTGCTCACTGCGCATGTTTTTAAGTTCAGTAATGCACCGCCAGCCAGACCGTTTCAATATCAGGATCTGTCCACTTAACGCGGTGTTTTGTATGTGCTTTGATATCGATGAAGTCACCGGCTTTTAGATCGACGGACGTATCATCAGAAAACAGCAGGACGGCGGAACCTTTTAATACGATGACCCATTCATTTTTGTCCTGATCGTACCAGCCAGATTCTGGTGAGCTATGCCCTTTCGATATGATGCGCTCAATTTTTACATTGTCGCTGTCAACGAGACTCTCCGTTATTTCAGTCTTTATATTTTTTGGAAGGCCATCAAATATATTTTTCATCTTACGTTTCTCTTAACCGATGATCGTCATAAAAAGTTAAGACTTGAAGCGAAACCTTGGCAAACTGATATCGAACCTGATAGCCACCAGCCTGCTGCCGAATATGCATGCACCGGTGATGATGGCGGCAAGCGTAATATCAAGGTTCAGATATATCAGGGCAATAAACAGTAGTGAGCCGCACCAGGATACGGTGGCGTAGAGTGGGCTCTGAAAGACAACAGGCGGTTCATGACTCAGCACATCGCGAAAAATACCGCCCATAGTGCCAGTCATCACACCCATGAAGCTGGCGACCAGCCATGGTGCGCCGACCATCAGAGAGACCAGTGTACCGGCCACAGCGAAGGTGGCGAGGCCGGCGGCATCGGCGACCAGGAATAGTTTTTTTGGCATTGCTATCAAGCGCGCAGCTATAAAGATGATGATCGCGCTGACAAGTGAAGCGATAAAAAAGCTCTGATCGATTATCCAGAAGACTTCGCGGTCCAGCAGCATGTCACGCAGCGATCCGCCGCCCAATCCGGTTGCGATGGCGATGATGATTACACCGAATAGATCGAATTGTTTAAAGCCTGCTTTTAGTACACCGGAGGCTGACGACACCACAACGGCGATAAGCGTGATCCAGTACAGGCTGTCCATCAGCTCGGGTGTTGGGCTAACAATCATTACAAAAGCTCTCGTTGGTTTTTATCTGGTGTAAATATACCAGTTAAATATATCAAAAAAATAAAAAGGATCGCGAAGCAGTGTCGTTAGCTGCCCGTTGCCTTTCCGACAAAACCTTCAAACAGGTCTTTTTTGTCATTGATGGCCTGTATCATATGGTCTCGGAAAGTCAGTACTCTGGCGGTTCGTTTCAGGTCCGGGTGCAACAGGACCCAGAGCCCAAGATTAAAGGCAGGGTCTGGCTCACAATAACGTTCCAGTAAAGGGTCAGTGTCTCCCATAAAACAGGGCAGGATAGAAACGCCCATTCCTTCCCGGATGGCAGAGTGGGTTAGCTGCGTATCATCACTATAAAAATTGTGCGACTGCTCGCTGCATGTTTGCCGGGTCCAGGTCTTATGAAAGCCGCAGCATTCGACGCCGATCCATTTTGCTTCGCCACCCTGTTCGCTCAGTTGTTTTAGATAGCTGCGGCTGCCATAGATACATGAAGTCACGGTTACGATGCGTTTGCCGATAAGTGTATCGGTCGGTGTGTTGGTGAGGCGAATAGCCACATCGGCTTCACGCTGTGAGAGGCTGGCATCGATATTTGAAACGATGATGTGAAGCTCGACCTGTGGCCATTGTTTAATAAAGCTGGCGAACATCGGCATCAGAACAGAAGAGGCCATGTTATTGAGGGCAGCGACTTTGAGCGGCCCCACCTGCTGTGTATCTTTGCCGAGCAGCGCGCCATCCACCGCCAGTACTTCGCGTTCGATACGCCCGGAGGCTTCAAGTACATTTTTACCGGCCTGGGTCAGTTCATAACGCCCGGTTTTGCGCTCGATCAAACGGGTGCCCAGCTTTTCCTCGAACTGGCGCATACGTCGTGAAACAGTCGAATGCTGTACCTTCAACTGCTTGGCGGCGCCGCTGATAGAGCCGGTGCGTGCTACGGCCAGAAATAGTCTCAGATCATCCCAGTTCATTCTGAACCCTCCTGCTCGGGTCTCTTCTGTGCATTTTTGCACATTAAGTTTCATATTTTAGCTAATTGTTAGCAAAAATAAACAGATTTACACTGTATGTCACGTAATTAGAAGCAACAGGGGAAAAAGAAATGACAAAGCTGGCCATCATACAAAAACCACCGGTTTTTCTGGATAAGCAGAAAACCATCGCGCTGGCCGTAGCCAACGTGGAAGAGGCCGCTGCCAATGGCGCTGAACTGGTGGTGTTTTCAGAAGCGTTTATCCCCGGTTATCCTGCCTGGATCTGGCGCCTTCGCCCCGGCGGCGACTGGGGGCTTTCAGAAGAATTACACCAGCGCCTATTGCGCAACGCAGTCAATGTGGATTCAGACGACCTGGCGCCGCTGTTCGAGGCAGCCCGTAAGCATGAAGTGACCATCGTCTGCGGTATCGAGGAGCGCGACAATAAACTAAGTCAAACAACCTTATACAACACCGTCATCACCATCGGTGCCGATGGTTCACTGCTGAACAAACACCGCAAGCTTATGCCGACCAACCCAGAGCGGATGGTGTGGGGCTTTGGTGATGCAACTGGTTTAAAAGTTGTCGAAACCAGCGCAGGGCGAATCGGTTCATTGATGTGCTGGGAAAACTTCATGCCGCTGGCCCGATATGCGTTGTACTCACAGGGCGTCGAGATATATATCGCGCCGACCTATGACAGTGGCGATGGCTGGATAGGCAGCCTGCAGCACATCGCACGTGAAGGCTGCTGCTGGGTGGTGGGCTGCGGTTGTCTGATGAAAGGCAGTGATATCCCCGATGACTTTCCTGAAAAGTCCACACTGTATCCCGATGCGGATGAATGGGTAAACCCGGGTGATTCAGTAGTGATCGCACCCGGCGGTGAGGTCATGGCGGGACCGATGAATAAAGAGTCCGGCATCCTGTAT
>DAOVJH010000455.1 GCA_030673345.1 Pseudomonadota bacterium | reverse complement strand
GCGAGTTTTTTCACAGCATGATGCCGGCAGCACATCAATGGGAACCCCGTGTTTTTTACGGGGCGCCAGGCGTAGCGACGGCTTTTTTGGTTACTTTTTTAGCTGCTGAAAAAAGTGACTCGCCCGCGGTGCGAATACCGCAATGCCTAACTAAATACCAACTGTAAATATTATTCAACCAACCCTAGCCAAATCTGAAACAAAAAAGATCGCGGAATGAATAAAATCCGCTCCTACAAGATAGATAAAGTTATAAATAGAAACATTACTCAGAAGAAGACCTCATCTCCTTCATCTTCTTCCCCATAAACCGCGTATAAAGCACAGTCCCCAAAAAAAACACCAGACTGGTAAAGATTACATATAACCCGATCATCAGATCCTCACTGCTGCCTGCATACCAGACCCCAACGATAAAATAAAAAATCGCCATGTACATCGACCAGGCATGGGTATATAACTTGCCCTTAAGCAGCCCCATAAGCGGAAACATCAAAGGTCCGATCTGTGCCAGGACGATGATAGAAATAAGGTGTTTGGCTGTGTGGTCGATTAACAGGTGCCAGGTAAATAAACCAAACAGCAGTGAGAAATAACCGGACAGGGTTAACCAGCGGCCGAGTTTTATATATTGGTTCTGAGTCATGATGATAGTTTTTTAGCTGTAGCAGCAACCCGTTTGCCGATAGCAATACAGAGTTTGCGCTCGTCATCGCTGATAGGCGTGTCTTCCAGATCGTCCGTCAGGCGGGTTGCGCCGTATGGTGTGCCGCCGGTTTTGGTTTGAAATAGCTCGGTTTCTGTATATGGCAGACCAACGATCAGCATGCCGTGGTGTAATAATGGCAGCATCATGGTGAGCAGGGTGCTTTCCTGTCCGCCGTGCATACTGGTACTGGCAGAAAAAACAGCTGCTGGTTTGCCGGCCAGTTTACCGCCCATCCACAAGGCGCTGGTGCCATCGATGAAATATTTCATCGATGCCGGCATATTGCCGAAATGGGTGGGGCAGCCAAGGATCAGACCGTCACATTCGGTCAGGTCATCCAGGGTTGCGTACAATGGACCGCTTTCAGGTATTTCTGAACCGGTCTGTTCAGTAATCGGTGAAACGCCGGGTACGGTGCGTATTCGTGCCTGTAGGCCATCGACTTCTTCGACGCCACGCGCGATGATCTTCGCCATTTCGGCGGTGGTGCCACCTGGGCTGTAGTATAGAACTAATATTTCCTGCGTCATTATAATATATCCAGTACCTTCTCAGGCGGGCGGCCGATAGTCGCTTTATTGCCGTTGATGATGATAGGGCGTTCGATCAATATCGGGTTGTCGATCATCGCCTGGATGAGCTGATCTCGGCTCAGATCCGGGTTATCCAGGTTGTTGTTTTTGTACGGTGCTTCATGCTTACGCATCAGTTCACGAGGTTCGACGCCCAGAAGCGACAGAACTTCGATCAGTGTCGCCTTGTCTGGTGGTGTACTCAGATATTCTACGACTGTGGTATCGATGCCTTTGTCATTAAGAATATCCATGGTCAGGCGGCATTTTGAGCATTTTGGGTTATAAAAGATGCTGACGTTTTTACTCACTGTTTATTCCCCTTTTTTATATTTGCTGGATTTTATCTGAAATCGTGTGTTTTACCACAGACATTAATAATATTTCTTGTCATTATATTGACAGAAGATGCTTACATTGTTACTTTTTAGGTCTATAATCTTTC
>DAOVJH010000194.1 GCA_030673345.1 Pseudomonadota bacterium | reverse complement strand
CTGATGCAGTGACTTTTATGGCGTCGGATCGTGAACAGGTTGAAGAAGCCTATACCGGCGATATCATCGGTTTGCACAACCACGGCACCATGCGTATCGGTGATACTTTTACTATGGGTGAAGATCTGGCGTTTACCGGTATCCCTAACTTTGCACCGGAGCTATTCCGCCGTGCTCAATTGAAAGACCCGTTAAAGATGAAAGCGCTGCAAAAAGGTTTGATGCAGTTATGTGAGGAGGGTGCTACCCAACTCTACCGCCCGCTGCATAATAATGATCTGATATTAGGTGCCGTCGGTGTATTGCAGTTTGAAGTGGTCCAACATCGATTGATGGATGAGTATAAGGTTGACTGTGATTTTGAAGCGGTCAACGTTACCACTGCGCGTTGGGTCGAGTGTGAAGACGAAAAAGAATTAGCGAAGTTTAAAGATCGCCAGACAACAAACCTGGCGCTTGATCATGCAGGTGACCTGGCTTATATCGCGCCTACCCGTGTCAACCTGGATATGACCATCGAGAAGTGGCCGAAGATCAAATTCCTGTCAACACGTGAGCATGGAATTTACAATTAATAAAAGATAAGCCTGAACCACAGAGACCTCTGTGGTTCAGGGTTTTTAGTCTTTACTTAAAACTCAGCTGCCTCTACCTCACTGTAAGCCTGTGCGCCCTGCGGGCCGATCAGGTCACTGTACCCCTGCCAGTCTTTGTAAGTCGCTGTAGTCTCTTTTGTAATAGTAATGACGTCACTGCTGTCCAGGTCTTCATCGAAGACTTTTTGTGCGGCCGTATAAATCTGTACCAGGTAATTGAGGTATGTTTCGACCATGGCTTTGTCACCGGTTGGTCCGTGACCTGGTATATAGGTTTTCACATTGCTCTCGAGTATTGTTTTGATGCTTGAGATGTTTCCCATGAATGTGCCATCGGATGTTCTAGGGATGCGCAATGACAGAACATTGTCGCCAAGAAAGACGACGGAATTTTCGACGACTTCGATCATGATGTCAGTTTTTGTATGCGCTATACCGTAGTGATGCATTTTAAATTGTGTATCACCGACCTTTATGATATCAGTATTATCGACTGCATTATCCGGACCGACTACGGTCGTGCCTTTGCTGGCACCTTCGGTCATGCTGTCCATCAGCTTGACCCAGTTATCACCCTCACCATTTTCGATCTCTACGAGCATTTCTTTGTGGCCATAGATCTTAACCTCTGGGTAGGCCGCTTTGATCGCCTGGTTTGCCAGCCAGTGATCACCATGTATGTGCGTATTGAAGACAGCAACTATTTTTTGTTCGCTTATCTTTTTGATCTCGGCAAGAACATTCCTACCTACCTGAACCGTCGAACCTGGGTCGATGATAACCAGCCCTGCTGATGTTTCTACGATGCCGGGGTTGTTCATGAATCCTTTGTTCTGCGGGTTGGGTAATTCACGTGGGCCGTGCATGACCCAGGTATTGTCTGCCACCTTTTCAAAAGCATAAGGAAAGCCGTCTGTTGTATTTTCGCTGGTGGTAGTGTCTGTCTGTTGAGTGGCTGCCTGGCCTGTTTCATCATCCGTTGGAGAACAGGCGGTTAGTGATAAAAACAAGATAGCTGCCGTAGCTGCATTAATGGTGTTTTTAATTTTTTGATTCATAGATTGAGTACCTTAATTATTCAGGATGAGCAGTGCCATTGCGATTGCTGCAGGCAGTGCCTGTAAAAACAGGATGGAGCGCTTTGCCGTTAATGCACCATATATTCCTGCGATTATAATACAGCTAAGAAAAAATATGAGTGCGTCAAAACCACCGGTACTGACCAGCCCCCATAATAATCCAGCTGCAAGAAAGCCGTTGTATAGTCCCTGGTTAGCTGCCAGGGTGGCTGACTGCCTGGCATAGTCTTCTTTCAGGCCAAATGTTTTTCGGCCGAAAAGGGTGTTCCAAAAAAACATTTCGAGAACCAGGAATAATACGTGCAAAATAATGACGATGCTTATGGCGATTGTCGTTAAGATACTCATGGTTTCTCCTTTTTCGTTAATACTTGTGAAGTATGTTTAAGTCGTTATTTTTTTTAACTTATCCTGCATTTCCTGATAACCGATATCGCGCAGTTTTTTGATATTATTCTCTGGTACCTGATCGACATTCGGGTAGTTTGCTATCGCTTTTTCGAGACGGTTCTCTCTTATCAGGTGTAACATCGGAAAGGGTGAGCGGTTGCTAAAGTTACTGGCATCATCTTCTGTGCTGCCTTCAAAACGATAATCTGGGTGAAAGCTGGCAATCTGGTAGCTGCCGATATAGTTTAGTTCTTCCAGTAACTGGTTTGCCAGATCCAGCATATCGAGATAGTTATCGAACCCCTGGTAGGCATCAGGATAGATCAGCAAGCTGGTTTCTATGTCAGTATTGCTATCAAGTCTTGCCATGTCGTCAGCCAGCTGTCGTAGATGGTTTTCTAAAGAATCGCCGATGCACACGACATATTCGATAGCGTCATCTTGAAATGGCTGTGAGGCGAACGGGCAGAGATTTAAACCGATCACGATCTCTTCTACCCAGTTTTTTGTTTTCTGGATGATAGCTTGATCTGTGTTGTTCACTATGTCGAATTCAGGAAGTAGAAGCAGGTGGGTTAATGCAGATCGAGTTTGGCTAACTCACTCACGATCTGTGTGATCAATGATTCTCCTTGTGGACCCATTCGAGAGCAGAGTTTGTCGATATCGCGCTCACCATCAATCATGTCTTTTAGTACGGCGCTGAGGCTCGCCATATCACCGCCGGCACTGGACATCTGTTCTGCCATCGAACCTAATATCGAAAGTGAATTATGGTTGCCGCGGCGTGCCTCATCGATCAGTCGGGCAAACATCGGGGCTGCCTGTGATGCATCGCCGCTCTGCTCTATCTTAGGTAAAGTTTCAGGATCCTGTAAACCACGCAGGATACTGTCTACGATTACCGCATCTTCTTCATCGAGGCTGTTAACCAGCGACTGGTCACGATTGCCCGCAATGATTTTATTGATAACGTCGACCAGACCCTGCCAGCCATTCTGTGCAGACTGTTGCAGTACCTGATCGAGATGTGGTTTGAGTTCCATGTTATGGATAGTCTGTACCACAGCCATGATCAAGCTGGCATGCAATTGTACTATCTGTTCGTTTTTTTCAGGTGTCGGCATGGTGTCTGATCGCTAAGTTCGTGTTGTAGGAGGATACCTTGATAGACCGGTGATATGCAAATTAGTGGTATTTTTAAAGTTTTTTAATCTTGTCCGACTGTTCTATGAGTTGCTCAATCGATCTTGTCATCTCGGTCAGGCGCTCACGTTCTTTTTCGACGACGGCGGCTGGCGCTTTATCGACAAAGTTTTTATTGACCAGTTTAGCGGTGGTTTTGTCGACGTTTGCCTGTAACTTGCCGATCTCTTTTTCCAGTCGTGCGAGCTCTGCATCTTTGTCGATGAGACCTGCAAGTGGAATAAGGATTTTCATTTCGCCAACCAGAGCGGTAGCGGATTCCGGTGCTTCATCATTATCGGCCAGCCATTTGCTCTGTTCGACTTTGGCCAGTGTTTCGATGAAGGCCTGATTATCTGTGTACAGGGCTTTATCGTTATCTGAAGCGTTCTGCAACAATAGTGACAATGGTTTGCCGGGTGGTATATCCATCTCAGAACGGATGCGACGAACACCACTGACAAAGGTTTTTACCCATTCCAGGTCAATTTCTGATTTTTCATCGATCTTGCTGTTATCTGCTTCGGGATAAGGCTGCAGCATGATGCTGTCGCCTGTTTTACCCGCTAAGGGGGCAACATACTGCCAGCATTCTTCGGTGATGAACGGAATGATAGGATGGTTCAGGCGAAGGATAGTTTCTAATACACGCACTAAAGTGCGACGCGTGCCACGCTGTTCGTTTTCTGGTGTATCTTCATTGAACAGGATAGGTTTGGACAGTTCCAGGTACCAGTCGCAGTAATCTTCCCAGACAAAGGCGTACAGGTCATGTGCGGTTAAATCTAAGCGTGAGTTTTCACTGTGCTGCGCTACACGTGCTTCTACATGTTGCAGCCTCGATATGATCCAGCGATCCGCCAGTGAATAAACCACATCGGGATTATCTGATCCATCGTCTAACAGGCCGTTGTCTTTATCTTCTGCCTGCATCAATACATAACGTGTTGCATTCCATATCTTGTTGCAGAAGTTACGGTAGCCTTCGATACGTGAAGGTG
>DAOVJH010000479.1 GCA_030673345.1 Pseudomonadota bacterium | reverse complement strand
TAATCTTAATCTGGAGTACAGAACATAATGAGAGTTAAACAGCTATCTACCGCAGTCCTGGCCATCGCATTTGGCAGCTGCACATTTGTATCGCATGCTGACAACTACTGGCAGGCACCGAACTGGTCTGGTTTTAGCGGTCCGTCGTCTAATAACAACAACTATCGACGTCCACCACCACCGAATTACAGACAACCTCCGGCGAATTACCAGGCACCGAATACAAACCGTGCAGCGCCACCACCGCCTCCAGGCCCATATAAAGGTGCACCGGCTCCACGGTCTAATCAATACAGAGGTGCGCCGGCTCCACAACCTAATCAATACAGAGGTGCTCCGGCTCCACAACCTAATCAATACAGAGGTGCGCCGCCTCCAGGTCGTTACAGTGGCCCTTCAGCATTTAACACCCCACGTTATAATCCATACCGTAGTAATCGTGGAAACCGTATGCCCTGGGGCGGCAATAACAACCGCTTTGGAAATGATAAATTCTGGGGAAGAAGCGGTCCGAGTACATGGATGAGCCCGAGCAAACGTAACTGGGAAAACAGCTGGGATGACATGATAAATGCACCTAGCCGGATGGGTGAAATGCCTGGTGGCTGGACAGCACCGGAAGTGACCGTACCGAACCCGATCGATATGGGTGATCAGGTACAGGAGAACCTGCAAGATCTGCCTGAACAGATGAAAGATGGCAACATCGGAAATGATGTAAGTAACTAAATACGCCATTCACGTATCTTAAAAAAGCCCTGCATGTCAGGGCTTTTTTTTGTGTCACCCTACTTCAGGGTATTTAACCAATCGATGATTTTTTCAGACACCCAGTCACCGTCATCCAGCGGGATATCATGACCGGCTCTATCATGCGACTCTATCGGCAATTGCCAGCGCCCTGCCAGTGTTGTTGAACATTCAGGACTGACCATATGATCAGCCAGACTTCTCAATACCAGCATAGGCACTTCAGGCTGGCTTGCCGGCACATCAAACCGTATCGCCGCCAACAGTTGCCTGAAACCATTTGCTCCGGATACCGGATTTTGTTTCGCATAATCAACCCAGTGCTTAACGATGGTTTTACTTTTGCCTGCATCATCGGCAATGATATTTGAAACCAGCTTTAACACCCGTCTCTCTTTCTGCTGGATACTTTCTTTGAAGATGAAAGATTTAAAGACGGTCATATAATTTGACGGAAGCAGGCGCTGATAGAAAGGATTCAATCCACGCAGGCTGGTACTGATCAAAACCGCACCCGCACAGTCGGCAGGATAACGGTCCATCCAGTCGATGGCGACCATCGCGCCCAATGATAAGGCGATGATATAGACCGGCCGACCAGCTGTGTGTTCGGCGACAAACGATCTGACGTCATCTGTCATCCCGGCAATAGAGGTAGCGCTCTTTTCATGATTACGCCGGCCATTTCCGGCAAAATCAAAAAGGATAATCTCATCATCGGG
>DAOVJH010000433.1 GCA_030673345.1 Pseudomonadota bacterium | reverse complement strand
GGCAGTATCCATATGACCATCCAGACGGCTGTACTGATCGAAACACTGGTCGCTCTGGGCGCTGAAGTTCGCTGGGTTTCCTGCAATATCTTTTCCACTCAGGACCACGCAGCCGCTGCCATCGCCGACCAGGGCATCCCTGTTTTTGCATGGAAAGGTGAAACCATCGAAGAATACTGGTGGTGTACTGAGCAGGCCCTGCTATGGCCTGACGGCAAACTCCCTAATATGATCCTTGATGATGGTGGTGATGCCACATTGCTGGTACACAAAGGTGTCGAGTTTGAATCTAAGGGTATTGGGGCCGGTGGTATCCCGGCAACTAAAGATGATGACAATGAAGAATACGCCGCTATTCTTGATGTCTTACGCCGCACTATCTCTGATGGTTCGAGCACCTGGCAAGACATTGCAGGCAGCGTTAAAGGTGTAACTGAAGAAACCACTACTGGTGTACACCGTCTTTACGAGATGCAGGAAAAGAACGAACTGCTGTTCCCTGCGATGAACGTAAATGACTCGGCTACTAAATCAAAATTCGACAACCTGTACGGTTGCCGCGAGTCACTGATCGACAGTATCAAACGTGCAACCGATGTGATGATCGCCGGCAAGATATGCGTAGTACTCGGTTACGGCGACGTCGGTAAAGGCTGTGCGCAGGCATTCCGCGGTATGGGCGCAACGGTATGGGTCACAGAGATCGATCCTATCTGTGCACTGCAGGCGGCTATGGAAGGTTATCGCGTCGTTGAGATGGATAATGCTGCCGCCATGGGCGATATCTTTGTCACCACAACAGGCAACGTGAATGTTATCGATCACGACCATATGGCTGCCATGAAGAACGAAGCCATCGTCTGTAACATCGGCCACTTTGATTCTGAGATCAACATCGCATCACTTGAAAAATACGAATGGGTTGAGATCAAACCACAGGTTGACCACGTCATCTTCCCTGATGGCAAACGTATCATCATCCTTGCGAAAGGTCGGCTGGTTAATTTAGGTTGTGCCACAGGCCACCCGAGCTTCGTCATGTCTGCATCGTTCACCAACCAGGTGATGGCTCAGATCGAGTTCTACAAGAACAGTGATAAATATGACAACCAGGTTTATATCCTGCCTAAGAAGCTTGATGAAAAAGTTGCTCGTCTACATCTGAAAAAAGTCGGTGCCAATCTAACAACTTTATCCCAGACACAGGCTGATTACATCAATGTACCCGTAGACGGTCCTTTCAAACCTGAGCATTACCGCTATTAAAAATAGCCTCTATCGTGAGTTTACTAGATGAACAACAGTAATCACCCGCCAGTACTCAGTTGTGAATTTTTTCCACCGCGCACGGAAGCCGGTGTCGAAAAATTACTGACGACGCAGCAGGCATTAAATGATACGTTTAAGCCCGCCTATTTCTCTGTCACCTTCGGTGCCGGCGGAACGACGCGTGACAGCACGCTTGAGATAGTGAAACTGCTGGCAGAAAAAGATATCGAAATAGCACCACACATCTCCTGTATCGGCTCCAGCAAACAGCAGTTAAACGATTTGCTCGAAATCTACAAAACCCTGGGGGTAAAACGCCTGGTCACACTCCGCGGCGACATACCCAAAGAAGGAGAGTCGACGAAAGAGTTATCTCACGCCAACGAACTGGTATCGTTTATTCGCGAGACCACGGGCGATCATTTCACGATCGAAGTCGCAGCCTATCCAGAATATCACCCGGAATCAAAATCACCACAATCAGATTTTGAGCATTTTAAAAGCAAGGTTGCTGCTGGTGCTAACGGTGCGATAACCCAATATTTTTACAACATTGATGCTTATTCACGTTTCATCGATAACTGTGAAAAAGACAATATTTCGATTCCGATAACACCAGGCATCATGCCGATCACAAACTACGCTAGCCTGACACGGTTTTCAGATGC
>DAOVJH010000122.1 GCA_030673345.1 Pseudomonadota bacterium | reverse complement strand
CTCGCAGAGACGGCTCGCGCTGAGGAAAAGATAATCCTGCTCGAAGTTTCTGCCAGTTACTGTGAGTATTGCGAAATGCTGGAAGAAGAGTTTATCAAACCTATGTTACGTAACAGTGACTACACAGCCGATGTTCTTATACGCAAGATCGATATGGACGGCTACTACCCCATCACCGATTTTTCCGGCAATAATACCAGCCCTGATAAATTTACCCGTGATCTAAAAGTACTGCTCACGCCGACTCTTCTCTTTTTTGATGGCAACGGTAATGAGGTTTCACCGCGCATACTCGGTATTAATTCAGTCGAACTCTACGGCGGTTATCTCGATGATGGCTTAACAGCCGGCTTGAAAAAAATACGATCACAATGAAAATTTTACGCAATAAATACTTGCGCGCTTCATTCATGGCAATCAAAATACCCGTA
Source organism: Pseudomonadota bacterium (assembly GCA_030673345.1). Taxonomy (GTDB): domain Bacteria; phylum Pseudomonadota; class Gammaproteobacteria; order SZUA-229; family SZUA-229. The sequence continues at coordinate 4,902 of DAOVJH010000122.1, read as the reverse complement.
TGGATCTGACCACCGAACAACGTAGACAGGAAACCAACCGCATCACCCTGTGGGGCGTGGCGGTCAATCTTGTTTTAGCCGTGATAAAAACGGTTGGCGGTATCGTCGGACAGTCTCAGGCCTTGCTGGCTGACGGCATTCACTCGTTTTCGGATCTTGCCAGTGACGCAATGGTTTTACTTGCGGTAAAACATGCTGGCGAAGATGCCGACGAAGATCATCCTTATGGGCATGCACGGTATGAAACACTGGCAACTGTCGCCCTGGGCATCTTATTGATCGGTGTTGCTGTCGGCATCGCATACGATGCCGTAATCCGCTTGCAAAACCCTGATGAGTTGGCCATACCAGAGCTCTACACGTTGATTATTGCGGCCATCTCTATATTCAGTAACGAAGGCCTGTATCATGCCACACGTGCGGTCGCCCAAAAGATTCGCTCACCCATGCTCGAGGCCAATGCCTGGCACCACCGCAGTGATGCGGTATCCTCTATCGTGGTACTTGTCGGCATCAGTGCCACCTATATCGGTTATCCTTTGCTCGATGCGATCGCCGCTATATTGGTCGCACTGATGATCTCCAAGATCGGGCTCGACCTGAGCAAACAGAGCGTTCAGGAACTGGTCGATACAGCCCTGGAACCTGAGATGGTCGAACAGATCAAACAGGCGATACTGAATATCGATGATGTACGTGAACTGCACCTGCTGCGCACGCGCCGCATGGGGCACAATGCGCTGGTCGATGTACATATTCAGGTCTCGCCTAAACTCAGCGTCTCTGAAGGCCATCATATTACGGAAAGTGTCGAGCAGGCACTGTGCGACACTTTTGAAGAGATCAATGATGTCACGGTACACATTGATCCAGAGGATGATGAAACCTCAGCGAGCTGTAAAGACCTGCCTCTGCGCAGCGAGTTATTGCTGGCGCTGAACCATGAATGGTCAAAACATGAAACGCTAAAAAATATTGATGATGTAACCCTGCATTATCTCGATGGTCACATCTGTGTCGAAGCTAGCCTGTCTTTTAAATTTCTGCAGCATCTGAACGATGCAGAAGCATTACAGAACACATTTGATCAGGCATCAAAAAAACTGGACTACGTTGGCGAAACCCGCTTACAGTTTCACTAAACGCACCATAATGGCGCTAAAATAAAGCAATCGCCCCACGATGGTGCGCTTTTGGTCTGTTTTACCCTGCAAAGCCCATGATATCGGGTTTCCATTATTGGCACGTTTCGTGCAAAATCTACTCCTGTAAAAAAGGACCTTTGATGAGTTCTGTTTAGGTGGTTTCAGATAGCCTACAGAATTGATTAAAGGTTCTTTATCCTGACCTGCTCAGCAGGCTTTGGGATAAACATAAAAAACAAACGCCGTGCCGGCAATCAAACTGCACCACCCATATCTATATCGACCTGGGCTGCAACAGAGTTAACTGCGCGGATTATTATTTATAAATTGATTAGAGGCTCTAATAATGGCTGCAAGTGATGTAATGAACATGATTAAGGAAAAAGACGTTAAATTCGTTGATTTCCGTTTTACTGATACACAAGGTAAGGAACAGCACGTTTCTGTCCCTGCCCACACGATTGATGAAGATGCTCTGGAAGAAGGCAAGATGTTCGACGGCTCTTCAATCGCTGGCTGGAAAAGCATTAACGCATCAGACATGATCATCATGCCAGACTGTGACTCACAGGTTATCGACCCGTTCTGCGAAGAAGTAACCATGAACCTGCGTTGCGATGTTATCGAACCTTCAGATATGACTGGTTATAACCGTGACCCACGCTCTATCGCTAAACGCGCTGAAGCTTATCTACAGTCAACAGGTATCGGTGATAAAGCTTATTTTGGTCCTGAAAACGAATTTTTCGTTTTTGACGGCGTTCAATGGGGCGACGAGATGGGCGGTGTTTTCTACAAGATCGAATCTGAAGAAGCTGCATGGAACACTGGCAAGGACTACGATGGCAGCAACATGGGTCACCGTCCTGGCGTTAAAGGCGGTTACTTCCCTGTGCCTCCAATCGATTCACTGCAGGATCTGCGTTCTTCTATGTGTTTAGTTGCTGAAGAAATGGGTTGCGAAACTGAAGTACATCACCATGAAGTAGGCACAGCTGGCCAGTGTGAGATTGGCACCGTGTTCAACACTCTGGTACGTAAAGCTGACGAAGTACAGATTTTTAAATATGTCGTACATAACGTTGCACATGCTTATGGCAAAACAGCTACTTTCATGCCTAAGCCTATGGTTGGTGATAACGGTAACGGCATGCACGTTCACCAGTCTATCTTTAAAGATGGCGAAAACACTTTCTCTGGTGATCTTTACGGCGGCCTGTCTCAGAACGCACTGTACTACATCGGCGGTATCATCAAACATGCGAAAGCACTGAACGCTTTTGCTAACGCTTCTACTAACAGCTACAAACGTCTGGTTCCTGGTTTTGAAGCACCTGTTATGCTGGCTTACTCTGCACGTAACCGTTCTGCTTCGATCCGTATCCCACACGTATCAAACCCTAAGGGTCGTCGTATCGAAGTTCGTTTCGGTGATAACGCAGCGAATCCTTACCTTTGTTTTTCTGCCATGCTGATGGCAGGCCTTGACGGCATCAAGAACAAGATTGATCCAGGCGAAGCCGCTGATAAAGATCTGTATGACCTTCCTCCTGAAGAAGAAGCAAAAATTCCACAGGTTGCACTCTCATTCGATGAAGCTTTAAAAGCACTGGATGAAGATCGCGCATTCTTAACTGAAGGCGGCGTATTCGACGATGACGTTATCGATGGCTTTATCGATCTGAAGATGGAAGAAGTTCAGCGTTACCGCGCATCTGTACATCCTTGTGAGTTCGACATGTACTACAGCGTGTAATATCGCGCTTAATCCTGTGTTATAACGCAGGAAAGCATTGATATCAAAAACCCCGCGCTTTTTAAGTGCGGGGTTTTTTATTGCGAATAATGCTAGCAGAGGCTATGCTTCAATCTATGAAAACAAACAGTCTAAATATATGCGTACTGGTAATTGCTGCACTATATAGCATCACAGCAGGTGCAGGCCTGTACAAAGGTCTGGATGAAGAAGGTAATATCATCTATTCTGATAAACCGTTTAATAATTCTGAACGCTTTACCCCGCCAGCGATCACTGTCGTCGATGCACCCAAAATTCCGCCAAAAAAAGAAGCGGTTGTCGAGGAAGAAACGGCTGAAACCAGATATACCAAATTCACTATTACCGCACCAAAAAATAACCAGACCATCTGGAACGAGCCCGATCTAAAAGTATCACTGCAGATTACCCCCGACCTGGATATCGCCCAAGGGCATACCACGTGGCTGCTTATGGATGGCAAAGCCCTGGTCAAAAATAGCAAGAATCTGGTATTACCGATCGGCCGCGCGGATCGTGGCGAACATAGCTTACAGGCACAGGTAAGAAATAAAAAAGGCAAGATCATCAAGCGCAGCAAAAAAATCATAGTGCATATCAAAAATTCCGTGGTAACCAGACCCAAACCAGCCCCATTCTAACTCGCTAGAAAGGCTATCCCGCCAAGCCACACTATCTACGCACCACATTGGTGCGCTATGCTGGTATAATCGCTTAAAGCAAAATTATTTTCCCAGCTCTATCATGTAAGCCATTGAAAAACATATTGGAAAATAAATGCCCTTTTCTAAAAAAACTGGTTCATTTATTGCATTAAGCTCACCATGGTCTCAACTGAATACAATTCTCCACAAACGATTATCGATAACCTGCATTCTGCTGTCATCGTCATTGGTAAAAATCTGCAAATTGTTTTCATGAATCCTGCTGCAGAAATGTTGTTCCACATAAGCAATAACCGTGCTGTTAAAAAAACGCTGCGTGAACTTGTTATAAACGAACATGAACTCTTTGACCGCCTGGAGCGTTCATTGATCTCTGGCCACCCCTATACGGCTTACGAAGATCAGCTTCGTGTGCACAATCACAAGACCATCGATGTGGATTATTCTGTTTCACCCATACAATACCTGCCTGAAGGCAAGTTCTTATTGCTAGAGTTTATCCGTCTCAAAGCGCAACAAAAACTTTCACACGAAGAAAGCATTCTCAGCCAGTATGAAGCCAGTAAAAGTTTATTACGCGGATTAGCACATGAAATAAAAAACCCGCTGGGCGGTATCCGTGGCTCTGCGCAATTACTCGAAAGAGAACTCTCTAATGATAAGAACGGTGATGACAATAAACAGTTTACTCAGATCATCATCAGCGAAACGGACCGTTTGAAAAACTTGCTCGACCGTATGGTTGGTCCAAAAGACATTCCGACAAAAACCGACGTCAACATACACAAAATTTTAGAACATGTTCGCCAGCTTGTTACCGCTGAAAATGACCAGGTTTCGATAGCTGCTGATTATGATCCCAGTATCCCTGAACTACACGCAGATGAAGCGATGATGATCCAGGTTATATTAAATATAACGCGCAATGCGGTTACGGCTATTTCCTCGACTAATGCTGATGGAAAAATCATCTTCAAAACACGCGCCCAGCGTAATTGTAAAATTGGCTCTCACACTTATCCCCTGGTTGCCAGGATCGATATCGAAGATAATGGTGGCGGTGTATCAGAAGAATTACATGAAAAAATATTTATGCCGATGATTACAGGTCATGCTACAGGCACCGGGCTCGGTTTATCCATCGCGCAATCACTCGTGCAACAACATAACGGTCTAATCGAATTTACCAGTGAGCCGGGTAAAACTGTGTTTACTATTATTTTGCCAATTAACTTAAACAACGGAACTCATAACGGAGTAGATAAATGAGCGATCAAAGTCATATCTGGATTATTGATGACGATGACTCAATTCG
>DAOVJH010000429.1 GCA_030673345.1 Pseudomonadota bacterium | reverse complement strand
GGTTCTGGTTTGCAATCAGCTGCCTTGCCAGCTGATGCGCTTTTTCCATCGGTAGCGTAATGATTACTCCACTGCCAAAATCACAACGGATATGCGCTTTATTTACCTGCAACAGATCCTGCCCTAGTTGAACTGCCTGTTGCTGGGCAAGTGTAACCACCTGCAGATTATCTGCCGTATTCAGTCTGTTTGATTCACTGCTAAAAAATGTTAACAGTCCGGCCAGGTCATTTTTTTTCAATAACGCCAGAAGCTGACGATAAAGATCAATCGCCGGATCGGATTGAAACCGCTCATCGAAATAAGAACGATCATACTGCTCGAAACAATGCTTCCATAAGGCGAAAAAATCACGCTGCTGCTGATCCGACAGTAACTCGAGCACCATTGGACCCAGCTTTTTAAACAGCATTTTCAGTCTTTCTGTCATTACAGACTGCAGCACGTCAGGTCGATGAACATATAGTGCACTACCTCGGATCAGCGGCACCGCCATCTCGAACCATCGAACAGTATCCATCAGCTTTGCACTGTTCCATTGGGACATGTTTGCACCCATTGGATTAAGCCGGTAACAATAAGCGGCGTCATCGACAGTCACCAGTTTTTTCGCATTACAATATAACGCGATACTGAATAGTGCGTCCTCGCCCATGATTAGTGACGGCACAAAGCGGATTCTATGCGCCTCCAGCAGCTCCCTCGATATCAGTTTTGCCCAGACATTATATTTAATCTGCCAGTTGTCCCGTTGCTGCAGATCGATTACTGCAGGCACCTCTACGTACGAGGCTGTCTGCTCACCCGCTTCATCAACACAGCAGAAACCAAATGAAATAAAATCTGCCTGTTCATAAACTGCTCTGTCGTATAGCTGCTGCAGCAGTCCGTCACTGTCCCAGTAGTCATCCGCATCAAGAAATATGACATATTCACCGGTGGCTTCGTCAAGACCTGCATTACGAGCGGCAGAAACACCCACATTTTTTTCCAGCTGGATAACATTCAGCCTGTCATCGCCTACCTGGTACTCATCGATAATCACCTGCGTTCCGTCGGTACTGACATCATTAATCAAAATTATTTCAATCGGGGACAGGGTCTGTCGTATGACAGAGTCAAGACATTGACGAAGAAATCGTTCGCCGTTATAGACAGGGATGATGACTGAGACTTTACAATCGTGCATTGGCTTATGTTAAGCGTTCAGGCGAAATGATATCAACCTGGAAATAATCGCTTTAAAAGAAAATCAGGACTGGCGAATAATTCTGACCGACTGGTCACGTTCACCAGCAGATTCAACGATAGACCAGTCGCTGCCAGCAAGTATTTCTGAGACCGCTTTTTCTACACCGGGGAACCGCCTGAGTTCATCATTACCGTAATCATCGATGATTATCTCACCCTCATCTTTCATCTTTAGTAATAACTGTGATAACGCGAAATGCGTCGGCCTGTACAGGTCCAGATCAAGATGCACGAGTGAGAAAGGGCCGGATAATTCAGGCAGGGTATGCTCGACCCAGCCCTGGTATGTTTTACACACATCCAGTAACTGAAAACCATCGAGTCTGGCTCTGACCGCGCCTTCACTCGATTGCGAGAACTGGCCTTCGGTAACGAAGGTACCGAGGTCTTCACCTTCCAGTTCTGGCAATCCTTGCCAGGAGTCGAGCAGGTGCAAGGTGCGCGTAGCGCGATGATGTTTTATGATGCTGGCAAGCAATATCGCTGACCCGCCTCTAAACACACCCAGCTCAATAAAATCGCCAGCTGTATCTAGCTGGCGAGAAGCACTGCGTGCGATTAGCTCGAGCCGCGCTTTATCGATGACCGAAAAAGCAGCGGCATTGGCAAGTGCCTGCGCTAAAGAATAATCGTTATCCAAAGAAACTGCCCGTCAGATTACATTTTCAGCAGACTGGCAACTTATAACGATGTTTCTCTAATCATCAATCACTGAT
>DAOVJH010000395.1 GCA_030673345.1 Pseudomonadota bacterium | reverse complement strand
TGCGGTATAACCGGCCTTCCTCATCTTATCGCGCATTTTTTCCGCGTTCTCATTACTGGCAAATGTGCCGACCTGCAATGCAAAGGTTTTGATCGGCTTTTTATGTGCTTGCCTGGGGTCAGCTTTTTGTACCTCAGCCTGCTCTTTTTTATTATCCCGTAAAGGTGTGGGAATCGGCGTTACTTTCTTTTGAATTAACGATGGAAACTCAGGCTTTTCCTTGATCTCGATATCCTGCACCTTACGGGATTTATAACCAGAACCATCGAGCAGCGCGGGAATAAAGATTACACCAAGCGTAACCAGAACGATGGCGCCGACGACACGTTGTTGTAAAGGTGCTTCCATTAATTCATCAATCCTGTCATGGCTCTATCGATCATGTTCTTTGTCATTCAGTGCAGAAAAATAATTCATCGCTTCGGTCACCGTATAAAACGATCCAAAAATTATAATACGGTCATCATCGGCAGCTTCAGACAGCACTACATCACAGGCCTTCTCTACAGCCTCTGCCAGCAGTACCGTTTCAGACAGCATTGTACACTGATTTAGCGATAATTCGTGTCGATTTTCATCCGTCATAACGGCCTTTTCTGCTACAAAAAAATCATCCGGCAAACGCTTAAATAATGCCTCTGCTGACATAGCCCGCGGTATATTCTGCAGTCCGGCAAAACACCAGTTATCGATATCACCACTAACTTTCTCCAATACACCTGCTACATCTTTATCCGCCAGCATGGCGACGATCGCCCAGGTTTTCCCTCCATCTGTCGCCGTTAACTTTAGCTGAGACGACAGGGCTATTGCCGCCTGCGGGTTATGCGCGACATCAACGAACACCTGTGGCTGATTTTTCAGTTTCTGAAAACGGCCGTTCAGATCAACCCGGCCCAATGCCGAGCGGGCAGCATCTGTGATATCGATATCTGAAGCCAGCAGACCTTTTGATTGTAAGACCTGCAGGACGACAATGGCTGTCGCTGCATTGTTCTTTTGAAATTCACCGGTTAGATTCGGCGTTGGAAGAGCGGTCATGTCGCCATAGCTGCTGTTAAGTATCCAGTTATCACTCGCTGCACTGTCTTCACTCAAGATTGAAAAATCACGCCCGGTCAGCAATAGCTCACAGTGTTTTTTCTCGGCTTCAGCGAAGACACTTTCTGGCGGTTGGATCTCACCACAGACCACCGGCTTACCGGCACGAAAGATACCCGCTTTTTCAAAACCGATTAATTCCCTGTTATCCCCCAGCCAGTCGATATGGTCTATGGCGATCGATGTCAATACGCTGACGTCTGCATCCATGATATTGACTGCATCCAGCCGACCACCCAGGCCTACTTCCAGGATGATGAGCTCAGGCTGCGCCCTGAAAAACAGGTCTATCGCCGCAAGCGTGCCATATTCAAAATAGGTTAGTCCCGTATCACCACGCGCCTGGTCTATGCGCTCGAAAGCTTCACACAAAGCAGTGTCACCGACAGGCCTGCCATCGATCTTGATGCGTTCGTTATATTGAAAAATATGCGGCGATGTATAACTGCAGACTTTGATGCCGGCTGATATTGCCAGCGCTTCGAGCGTGGCGACGACAGAGCCTTTACCATTGGTTCCGGCAACCGTGATCAACGGGCAGTCAAATGAAGCTGACAGCCCTGCCTGAGTTAATACCCTGGTTACACGTTCGAGACCTAGATCGATTTCTTTGGGATTGAGACTTTCCTGCCAGGCAAGCCAGTCATCGAGACTTTCAAATCGCATTGAATAAAATCGAAGCTAGCATGATAAGGAAATATGGATTTTACCGAATGGCTTTTTTCGGCCATGTGCAAATCTTGGGATGAATCCCTTCTCCCTCTGGGAGAAGGTTAGGATGAGGGTGTTTTCGATAATACCCTCACCCCAGCCCTCTCCCAGAGGGAGAGGGGGAATATTGAGTGAATATCTTCTATGGCTCATAAGCAGCCATAGATAGCGATGACACAGCGATATAAAAGGAGTTAAGCAGTCTGCGTAGCAGGTTTGTTGGACAGCATTAACGACAGGCTGGCGATACGGTCACGCAGATCACGGCGGTCTACCACCATATCGATGGCGCCATGCTCGAGCAAAAATTCACTGCGTTGAAAGCCTTCAGGCAACTTTTCACGCACTGTCTGTTCGATAACACGTGGACCAGCAAAACCGATCAGCGCTTTTGGTTCGGCGATATGCACATCACCCAGCATCGCAAAGCTGGCAGACACGCCGCCCATGGTCGGATCGGTTAAC
>DAOVJH010000341.1 GCA_030673345.1 Pseudomonadota bacterium | reverse complement strand
TTACACCTCGTTCCAGTAGAGGGACGAGAAAAAATGTAGGTGCGAATTCATTCGCACAGCGGTGTCAATGTATGAGCGCATCGTGCGAATGAATTCGCACCTACAAAAATAGAGAGAAATATTATGAGCAACGAATGCACACGCAAAGTTTATATCGTCGATGGCAGCCGTACACCGCAGCTTAAATCACGCGGTAAAGTCGGTCCGTTTTCTGCAGGCGATCTTGCTGTCGCTGCAGCCAAACCATTATTGCTTCGCAACAACTTCCCTCTCGACGCATTAGATGAAGTCATCCTCGGCTGCATGATGCCCGGTGAACGCGAAGCAAATGTCGGTCGCGTAGTGGCACTTCGCCTGGGCATACCACAGAGCGTACCTGCCTGGACGGTACAGCGTAACTGCGCCTCGGGCATGCAGTCTGTCGATTCTGCTTATAAGAACATCCGTAACGGCGACGCCGACCTGGTCCTTGCTGGCGGTGTCGAATCAATGAGCCGTGCGCCGGTACTATTTAACCACACCATGGTGAACTGGTTAGGCGATATGATGCGTTCACGCTCTATCGGCCAGAAAATTGCGACCATCTTAAAACTTCGCGGCAAACATTTTAAACCGGTCATCGCACTGCTGCATGGTTTAACCGATGACACGGTAGGCCTGAACATGGGTGAGACCGCTGAGATCATCGCAAACAAATTCGGTATCACGCGCCAGCAGATGGATGAATACGCGATGACCAGCCATCATCGGCTCGCCAGAGCACATGATGCAGGTTACCTGGATGAGATCGAAGTACTGTATGACGAAAAAGGAAATTTCTACGATCACGATGATGGTGTACGCGCAGATTCCAGCGTCGAAAGCCTGGCTAAATTACGCCCTGCTTTCGACAGGAAGTATGGCAAAGTCACAGCCGGCAATAGTGCACAGATTACCGACGGCGCTTCATGGCTGCTGCTTGCCAGTGAAGATGCTGTAAAAAAATACGACCTTCCGGTACTCGCCTCGATCGCTGACACACAATGGGCAGGACTGGATCCCGCAGTGATGGGTATGGGACCGGTGCATGCCATGACGCCGATCATGCAGCGTAATCAATTATCGATCGACGATATCGATTACTGGGAAATCAATGAAGCCTTTGCCACCCAGGTATTAGGCTGTGTTCAAGCCTGGCAGCAGGATGATTACTGCCAGCAAAATCTAAAGCTCGATAAAGCCATGGGTGAGATCCCGTACGAGAAATTAAATATCGATGGCGGCGGCGTCAGCCTGGGCCACCCGGTGGGTGCCAGCGGAGCCCGTATCATCTTGCACCTGTGCAAGATATTACAGCGTACCGATGCCAGGCAGGGTATGGCAAGTTTATGTATCGGTGGCGGCCAGGGCGGCGCTATGCTGATACGAAATGAATCACAGGTTTAATGTTTATGAATAATCAGGTGTTTTTATTGGAGCATTTTTTCATATGCAAAAGATCGCGGTTCACGAAACCGCTCCTACGTGATAGGTGCAACTCTGTAGGAGCGGTCCAGAAATAATATTTTGGGAACCGCGATGCCAGAACATAACAAGTTTAACCATATGTTAAAACGACAAGATATGAATCACAAAAAAATACAACTAGAACAGAGGCAAGATAATGTCCCAGGATAAACAAGATACTCAAAATTACTGGAAAGTTGAAAAAGACAATAACAGTATTGCCTGGGTACATTTTGATACCCCGGATGCCTCTGCCAACCTGTTGTCACAGGCAGCGATAAAAGAACTGGATGACATAATAAAAGCTTTTGAAAAAGATCTGCCGAAGGCCGTCATCATCCTGTCAGACAAAAGCAGCAGTTTTATCTTCGGTGCAGATATCAAGGAATTTACTGCCCTGGAGACAAAAGAACAGGCTCTCGATTTCATGCAGAAAGGCCACGCCCTGATGAACCGTATCGAGGCCCTGTCCTGCCCCACCGTAAGCATGGTTCACGGTCTCTGTTTCGGCGGCGGCACTGAACTGTCACTGGCCTGTGATTACTTCATCGCTTCAGATGATAAAAAAACCAGGATCGGATTGCCTGAGATCAAACTGGGTATCCATCCGGGTTATGGCGGCACCGCAAGATCGATCGAGCGTTGCGGTCCGATGGCGGCCATGGGCATCATGCTAACGGGGCGGGCACTAACCGCACGGGCAGCCAAAAAGATTAACCTGATCGATGAATCAGTGCCGATCAGGCAGTTAAGAGCAGCCGCAGAAAAATTTGCCCTGACAACACCTGCACGCAGGAAACTGCCTTTTTACCTACGACTGACCAATACCGCATTATTGCGTCCGCTGATCGCCTCGCAGATGCGCAAACAGGTCTCATCGAAGGCAAAGAAAGAACATTACCCTGCCCCCTACACTTTGATCAGCCTGTGGCAGAAACATGCCGGCAATAAAAAACGCATGCTGGAAAAAGAAGCGGTCGCGGTCGCTGAACTAGCCACCACTGACACCGCAAAAAATCTGGTGCGCGTTTTCTTCCTGCAGGAAAACCTCAAAGGCCAGGGCAAAAAAGTCAAATTTGATGTCGAACACGTACACGTGATCGGCGGCGGTATAATGGGTGGCGACATCGCATCATGGTGTGCGATACAGGGCTATTCTGTGACCGTACAGGACCAGGATCCTGAAAGGCTGGCTCAGACTATCAAACGTGCACAATATTCGTTCAAGAAGAAGTTTAAACGCGACAGGCGTGCGATACGCGAT
>DAOVJH010000001.1 GCA_030673345.1 Pseudomonadota bacterium | reverse complement strand
CTAAAATTTGTCCTCTCTGGCGGCATCTATATCCCACCTGAAATTCTTTCTCTGCCTGACGGCGAATCTGATACCCCAGCAAGTAACAATCAGGAAACATTAGATACACCTTTGACGCCGCGCCAGTTAGAGGTGTTAGGTAAGCTGATCCATGGTTATTCTAATAAAGAAATTGGCAGGTTACTTGATATGGCCGAGTCTACTGTCCGTGTTCATATTGCGGCTATCCTGAAGGCACTTAATGTCACTAACCGCACACAAGCAGCACTCGTTGCCGCACAAAAGGGCTGGGGCAATATCGAGTAGAAAAATCAAGCTTGCGTCGACTTTAACAACGAATTAAGTAACGCCCTTAATTTTCCACCGGATACAGGTTTGTACAATATCGGAAATCCTTTTTGCTGAGCCTCCTTGATACGATCCGGTGCCGTATCTCCAGTGATAATGGCAGCGGGAATAGTTTTATCCTGATAGAAATCGTAAATAGCATATATCACATCAACCCCGGTTTCATTATTCTGTAATCGATAGTCCGCCAGTATCATATCCGGCTTATCAGGCATTAACCGATTCCGGTTTACCTCCTCTAAAGAACTCAGCTCCAGAACCTTGCAACCCCAGCCACTCAAAAGTAAGTTCAACGCATGTCTTATTCCTTCTTCATCTTCAACGATAACAATAGTTTTCCCTGCTAATAGATTAGCCATTATGAATGAAGTGTTCTCTGCTGGTATTATTTTACTTACCAGGCTTCGAGGTAACTTTACAGAAAACACTGAGCCTTGCCCTGGCTTAGAATATAAAGAGAGTTCGGCATTAAGCAGATCAACCAGTCTCGTTACGATAGAAAGACCCAGGCCTAAACCTTTGCTACGATCACGACCAGGGTTATCTATTTGCCGGAATTCATCAAATATAATGCTGGTCTTATCTGCCTCGATACCGATGCCAGTATCATAAACAGCGATGACTACCGAATCTACTGTTCGTCGGCAACCGACCAGGATACGACCTTTATTTGTGTAACTAATTGCGTTTGATATGAGGTTACGCAAGATACGCTCGAGAAGTCGCCTATCCGTATTTATCCATAAACTCGTTGGCGCGAAACGTATCTTCAAATTTTCTTCTAGTGCAGTAGCTTTAAATTCGTTTTCTAATACATTAAAAAGGCGCTGAATATCGAAAGACGTTTTCTTAACCGTGATAGCACTGGCATCAAGTTTTGAAATATCCAGCAATGATTCGAGTAAGTTCTCCAGCGCTGTCGATGATTTTTTTATCTTGTCGATGACCATCATCTGTTCGGAATCACTGCTTCTATCTTCCAGGATATCAAGAAACAAACTAATCGCATGTAATGGTTGACGCAGGTCATGACTGGCTGCTGCAAGAAATTGTGTTTTAGCTAAATTAGCGGATTCTGCTTTTTCTTTTTTCAGCTGCAGTTGCTCTATCAAATCTATATTTTCATTTCGCAGAATAATCGATTTATCTAAGGTTCCCTGGTTTTTTTTAGCCACTACCAGCTGCAGCAAAAGAAACACACTCAACATCGAACCAAGCACGACGAAGTCAAACTTACCGGTTGATATTAAAGCATAAGCGAATGGTAAAATCGTTGGTATGGCAAAAGCATAATAAGACCAGGCAAAGTTTGACAGTGAAGCCGAGGAGCCAACGGTTATTCCCGTTAATGTCATCAGCAGAAATAACATGATGACGAGATTGTCCATTTGAATGAATACAACAGATCCCAGACCCCAGATGCAACCTGATAAGAAAGCGGTCGCGACAAAAAACCATCCCCACCATATGACGTCTTTTTCATTAAGCCGTTGTCTGTCATAACGCTTAAACATTGCATAACGAAAAACAGTAACACCGAAAACAATCGCCATCCAGTAAAGCGTTAAAACATTATCAGCATATTTGTAGAAGAACAGGGTAAAAAGAAGCGCGATGAAAAGATTACCAATAAGAATTGAGTAAACCTGTTTATAGAGTACTCGTACTCTTTCAGCATGTAAAAGTTGTTTTCGCATTGCTTAAACCGTATTAAAAATTTAAATAAACATCAACATTTTCACCCTTATTTATCAGTGATAATCGTCGATTAATTAAAGGGGACGGAGGGATTATATTTTAACCAATATTGGAGGTCTCCTTTATACGAATTCTCCCTCTTTTAGTGATTTATCCCCAAGGTCACATATGTGGTGTGAGCTGTCACTACAGGAAACCTCACCAGTAACCGCTAAGGATAAGCTTCACCCTGTTATTATAAATAATTATCAGGTAAGATTTTCTCAGAAGATCTTAAAACGGAATAACTCATAAACACGGGAACCGCTATACTCAAACAGCCGTTAACACCGATAGCAATTATCTCGTTATGCTGCAATAAAACGGAAGCAAGTAAAATCGCTGCCAGACCTAACATCGTAAGCGGCCAGCCGAACATCAGGGTGAACAATGTGGCACCCAGGTGATGAAAGCCCAACCCTGGCGATACCTCGACTTTTACGGTGGCGAGCAACTATAACCCGATGAACAATACATTAGCCAGATACAGTACAGGCGGAGGCATTAAATCAGCCGGTATATGCAAACCTATCAGCCAGTTTGTATCTATTACCATCTTTATCGCGCTTCAATTGATTTAACACGGAAAATTCAGAATTTTTCTGCGTAAAAAAATTGCCATTCTGTATTCACAATTACAAGACTTCAGGCATTTTTTGATTAATGCTACACTTCATAATATGACCGCGCATGATACTCAATCATTTTTTACGCCTGATGAATTCTCTCATGAAAACACCCGGCTGGTATCACAGACATATAACCTGGCTCACGTTTTGCTTAATCGTAGCAAGTCAGATCACCTGTTCATACCTATCCGTTCGCTGCAGTATCTTGCCATCATAGAAAAAGCTGCGTTCTGGTTTGTAGACAGTCTGGCTTATGCTGTTCGTGGGGAGGAAGGCGGCCGCCTGATCAGGATCTCCTGGCACCCGTTAATCAGCGCAAACCAGCGTGAGGGTTTGACACAGCACATGGATTGCCGGGTCGTTTTTTATGGTGAAGATATGCGAGAGGTGCAAAGCCGACTTAACAGTGAATTCTATCAAGCGATGTTACAGATAGATCAACGTCACCGTGATTCGCTTGCCACTGATTGCAAGGTCAGCATCCTGTCACTGAAGCCAACATCCGAACAGGGCTAGACTATGTTTTTTCCTGGTAATCGATACTGATCAAGTCGCTGACATTGGGGTTGAACCGTTTTTTTAGAAAGTCATCGAATTCCTCATTCTCACGAAAGCTGTTTAACGCCGCTTTGTGTGTAAACCGTACTGACCAGCAGAAACTGTATTTACTGTTTTCTTTCATCGCCTCACCGGTGAAAACTTCACGCACACCGGGAATCTTAGACAGTATCTGTTTTCCTTCTGACATCAAATAATCAAGCGACTCGATAGAATGCGCACTCACATTATGTACGATCAGATGTTCGACAGACAGCCACGGATCACAGCGTTCCAGTACTTCAGCTGCACGGCCTGCACTGCCCCATTGGCGAAGACAACGCTGAACCTCTACGCCGATTGCTTCCTTCACATCTTTTTTGAGATCGGTAAAACTGCCTTTGGGCGTGTCCTTGCTACGTTTTCGCATCGCCTTTGCTGCAACATCTGAAAGCGCTGTGAAGTAATCGATCTTGGCCACGCCATTCGATGTCAGCTTATGAAACTGGTCTTCATTCAGGCCGCTGCCACCATGGATGACCAGGGGAATATTTACCGCCTGATTGAGCTGTTTGAGACGGACATAATCAAGTTTTGTGCGCCCATTCATTCGTCCCTGTACCGTGCCGATCGATACTGCAAGGAAATCCACACCGGTTCTTTCTACATAGGCCTTAGCTTCAGAAGGAAGCGTAAAAGCCGTTTCACCTGGATGCTGCTCGGCACCCTCTCCTTCTTTTCCGGCAACATAACCAAGTTCCCCCACTACAGAAACACCGCAGCGATGCGCCATCTCGGTGACCACCCGGGTTTTATCGATGTTGTCGGAAAAGTCCTGGTTTGATGCATCCAGCATGACGCCATTGCAACCAAGGTTGATCGCTTTAATCGCTGTTTCCAGACTGCCGCCATGATCGAGCTGAATAGCAACAGGAACCGACGCCCGTTTTGCTGCTGCTTCAACCGCAGGCAACAGCAGCTCAAAATCATAATGCGCGAAATGCGGTTCAGCGATACTCAGGATAACGGCTGAACGGCAACTCTCAGCCGCGTCGACAACCGCTTCTAAAAAATCCAGACTGACCAGATCAAAAGCGCCTACGGCATAATTATTGTCGTAAGCGTGATATAGCATGTCGCGCATATTAACTAAAGGCATGAACGACTCCTGATGCAGATGGCGACATGGGACGCATTATGCTGTCAGGCTCGCAAACAGGGTCGGCAACTGCTCAGGCAATTTATCAACGTTATCGATAATGGTGTAATTGTTTGCACCAAAGATGCGTTTTACATAATCATCTGCATTGGGGTCCAGCGTCAGACAATAAGTAAGAACGCCCGTGCTATACAATTCTTCGACGGCTTTTTTGGTATCATGACGCAGGTGCTGTGGATCGCGCTCATCAATGTCGGCAGGTTCACCATCGGTTAATAACAACACTAACTTTCGTTTTTCCTGCTGTTTTAACAGGTGTTGACCGGCATGGCGTAGCGCCGCACCCATACGGGTAGACAGTCCACCTTTCATTCCGGCGAGGCGTGATTTGGACTCATCATCGAAATGCTGGTTAAAATCTTTAAAGCGATAGTACTGTACATCGTGACGACCATCGGAGGCAAAACCGTGGATGGCATACGGGTCTCCGATACCTTCGATTGCTGTCGCTACTAAAGTAGCCGCTTCCCGGGTGAGTTGTAATACCGTTTTCTCTGAACCGTTCATCGGCTCATTGGTTGATTCAGATAAATCCAGCAGCAACACCACCGACAGATCACGTGTCTTTAATACGTTACGCATGGTGATACGGGTATTAGGCTGCTCCCCCATGCGGATAGCAATCATGGCATCGATAGCCGCATTGATATCGACTTCATCACCATCTTCCATATTACGCACACGCTGCACACCCTCCGGTGTTAACAGGTCGATGATCTGTTTTATGCGATGCGCAACCGGTCGATAAGCATCAAGTATTGCCTGGATGTCTTCGACATGACCACGCGGTTGGCGACGTTCATATACCGTTGCCCAGTCCGGACGATGCAGCTGGATCTGATAGTCCCATTCCTGATAATGATGGGGATCTGAAACCGGTTCTTTTCCCCACATATCATTGAAACTTTCCTGAGCATCGGTCAGGTCATCTTCGTAGGGACGCATATTAGTCGAACAGGTCCAGATCTCCTGAGCATCATCACCCGCTAACTCACAATCCACTTCATTGGCCATTTCGATAACACTGACCTGACGTCGAACCTGACGCTGACTGGCAGGCACATATTCGAATTCGACATCCGCATCAAATTCTTCAAATTCCCATACGTAACGATTGTCATCACGGTACGGGATATCGATGCGTTCGAGGATACGCAGACTCGGTACTTCTTTGCGTGAGGAAAACAAGTTAAATACATCGAGACCCAGATGCCAGCAGAAATTGTTGTTATTCTGATTATCGAAAATTTCATCATGGAATTTTTTTGCGAGTGCATTCAGTTCTTCATCATCTGATGTGACCGACTCATCGAGCAACATAACCGAAAAACGTTCCAATATAGGCATGGTTGGATGTTCAACCTTTTCTTCACTGGCCACATCCATCAGTGAACGCCAGAGTTTCTTTAGGCCTGGAAACTCACTGATCGCCTTGTATTCTATACGTGCATCTTCAATCTGCCCGATGAAAAACATCTGTGCCGGACTGAGGCCTTCGGCAGAGATAGGTGCTGTCGAATACATCATGTGTGACGCCATATGCGCTGCAGTAGCACGATACAGCTCTAAACCCGGAACATCACCACAATCATCTAAGGCATCGGGCAGGTGTAGAATTCTGTGTTCGATAAAGGGACGAAAATCAGCAAAATCGGCACCAGTGGGACGTAAGAAAAAATCACGACCCCATAAGGCGCGCAGATAAAAATTAAGTTTGCGCTGGGTTTTTATAAACAGGATACCACGGCGTTCTTTCTGCAGCATCGCGCGGCTATCGGCAGACTCAAGATTAAAATATGCCGTCAGATTATTAAAATCTCGACGATAGGCCTGGGAGCCAAAGTTCGCCCAACGGCGCAGACCACTGAGCGTTAATTTAGAGAGCAGTTCATCGATATGATTGAGCATCGGACGCACACCGCGTGATGCTGTTGATGCCAGCTGATGTATCAGAGTCAGATAACCACGGAACAGTTCTGCATCACCAAGGTTGCGTGCCGCTGTCGGCATACTGCCAAACAGTAATGCAACCACCTCGGCAGAGGTCATCGAAGACAGTTTCATGGCCGCCGTCAGGCAGTCACCGATGACGTCTTCGCCACACTCTTTCGCCACCAGCGGCATCTCCTGGAGATAGGAAATAACCACACCGGAACCACGACCGAGGTTACACAGACTTTTGGCACCGTCCATGTACTCCTGCAGACCCGTAGGCGACATTACCCGTGATGCTTCCTGAAAAGTGCTTTCCAGAACATCACGAATCTCAGGCGCTGCCTCGGTGAGGAAGTCTTCGTAGTCTTCGAGTTTAATTGCCATAAATATTCTCTTTACTGCTTCTAGACAAAACCCTCACCCTCTCCCAGAGGGAGAGGGGAACAAAGGCCATAGAAGCTAACAACTCCTCATTTATTCTATTTCCCTCTCCCTCTGGGAGAGGGTGAGGGATTCCAAAACCGAATCTATTTCAGTAAGCACTGCATTATTCCAAAACCGAATCACTTGAAAGCCGTGGTTTTCAAGAGTTTGCGTACGCGTATTGTCGTAATCAATATTGCTCATGTGCTGACTGCCATCAACCTCAATAATTAGTTTTAGCGATATACACGCAAAGTCTACAATGTAACTTCCTATCGGAAATTGGCGACGAAATTTACAACCATTTAACTGGCGATTTCGAATGTGCAGCCAAGCAGATTTTCAGCATCTGTCTGGTTTTTACGTAACTCGCGCGCTCGCTGTGTATTTTTCATCAGTCATTCCATTGACCTTAGAGTTCCCTCTCCGCCTGGGAGAGGGTTAGGGTGAGGGTATTTTTAAAGAGACCCTCATCCCAACCTTCTCCCGGAGGGAGAAGGGGCTAATTATCTCAGTGTTTATCCGAAGAACGTTTCTACTGCTGCGTTCAGTGTATCGCGCATATCAGGATCATCGGTCAACGGTGTCACCATGGTCATACTGCAGGCATCCATCGGTGCTACACCTTTGGCGATAAGCTGGCCGGAGTACACCAACAGACGTGTTGAGATGCCTTCATCTAAACCGTGACCTTTCAGGTTACGGGCACGCTGCGCGATATGCACCAGCTTTTCAGCAGCTTCTCTGTCTACACCCGATTCTTTAGCAACGATTTCGATCTCTGTCTTTTCTTCCGGGTAATCAAAATCCATACCACCAAAACGTTGTTTGGTCGATTGTTTCAGATCTTTCATCAGACTCTGGTAACCGGGGTTATACGAGATAACCAACTGGAAGTCAGGGTGCGCCTGGATCAATTCGCCTTTTTTATCCAACGGCAAACTGCGACGATGATCGGTCAGCGGATGGATCACCACCGTGGTGTCCTGGCGCGCTTCGACGATCTCGTCGAGATAACAGATAGCACCCATACGCGCCGCTGTTGTCAATGGGCCGTCTTGCCATTTAGTGCCGTCTTTATCGAGCAGGAAACGACCGACCAGATCAGAGGCGGTCATGTCTTCGTTACAGGCAACCGTGATAAGCGGTTTGCCCAGTTTCCACGCCATGTACTCGACAAAACGAGACTTACCGCAACCGGTAGGCCCTTTGATCATCATCGGCATACGCACTTCATAAGCAGATTCGTATAATGATATCTCGGAGCCTACCGGTTCGTAATAAGGCTCATCTTTGATTATATATTGCTCTGCATCTACAACGTTTTCAGTAACGGACATGGCCCACTCTCTCTTATTCGATTAACGGTTATATGAAAACCGTATAAAAAAATTCTTTAAATCAGCTTTGCGGATAAATATAATTTGATTAGACCGGAATGACCCATACATGCATGCGTTCTGGCACACATCTGTACATGTCACCTTAATGACTACTTTTCGTCATCCGTTTCTACTTCACCAGACCAGCCCGCTGCGCGTGCTTCTATCATCGCTTTGTCGTGAATTCTCTGGTGCTTCTCAAATAGTTCTGCCGGTAAATTACTCACCAGGCAGCCATATTTATCCCACTCTTTGTTCACCTTATCCAGTAAGGCGTCAATGCCTGCAAAATTCCAGCCTTCACAGGTTTCAGTTTCTTCAATTAAGCCAAACACCCATGCATCACGTATGATCTTACCGATCGTGGTCATACCACCATGGACTTCATTCTGGATGCCGATATATTTATCAGGACGTGCCATATAACACTCTTTAAGTTAGTAAAAAATATTGTGCATTATAGGCAAAAAAGCCTCTGACCGAAATCTTTCAGGCAGAGGCTTTTCGGTATTGCTTATGGATAGACCTTGTCGCTCTTAGACAGAAACGCCACGGTGAATAACCATTGCTGCACCAGCAGACTGTGCAAAGTTGTCAAAACCTAACAGACGAACATGATTGTCCGGGTGTGCTTTATGACAAGCTTCAACTTCAGCCAGGATAGCGTCTACGTCTGTTTCACCAAACATAGGCAGTTTCCACATGTACCAGTAGTTGCTCATGGCATGTGCTGGTTCTGTATGCTCGATACCCGGGTTCCAGCCTTTATCAACGATATATTGAATCTGAGCGCGAATAGACTCTTCGCTCAACGTTGGAAGGTATGAAAAAGTTTCGTATTTACGGCTTACGGCTGCATCGCCTAAGCTTGACTCGTAATCTTGTACATCACTCATGTGATTTACTCCAAATTAATTATGTTTAAACAATAAGCAAGTATTTTGCTGTGAGACAAGGCAGTTGCTGCTCTGCATTTGCGTAGCGTATAAATATACGTGAGCAAATGCAGAGCAGTGACTAACGCCGTATCACAGCAAAAGACGCCGCTTATTTGTGGGCTACGTCGATCTTGTCTACCGTATCAAATTCGAATTTGATCTCTTTCCAGGTTTCCATCGCAATCTTAAGCTCTGGGCTGTGAGAAGCAGCTTTAGTAAGGATGTCCTTACCTTCTTTCTCAAGCTCAACACCCTGGTTACGTGCTTCAACACATGCTTCAACAGCAACACGGTTTGCAGCCGCACCAGCAGCGTTACCCCAAGGGTGACCTAATGTACCACCACCGAACTGAAGACAAGAGTCATCGCCGAAGATGCTAACCAGTGCAGGCATGTGCCATACATGAATACCACCAGAAGCTACTGGAATTACGCCAGGCATAGAACCCCAATCCTGGTCGAAGAAAATACCACGTGTGCGATCTTCTTTGATGAATGACTCACGCATGATGTCGATCCAACCAAGCGTTGCGTCACGGTCGCCTTCCAATTTACCAACAACGGTACCTGAGTGAAGGTGATCACCACCAGACAGACGTAAGATCTTAGTAAGAACGCGGAAGTGAATACCGTGGTGCGGGTTGCGGTCAAGAACCGCGTGCATAGCACGGTGAATGTGCAACAACATACCGTTGTCCTGACACCATTGAGCCAGCTGTGTGTTTGCAGAAAGACCACCGGTTAAGTAGTCATGCATGATGATAGGCGCGCCAATCTCTTTAGCGTACTCAGCACGACGCATCATCTCGTCAGCAGTTGGAGCAGTTACGTTTAAGTAGTGACCTTTACGCTCACCAGTTTCAGCTTCAGCTTTATGGATAGCTTCCATAACGAAATCGAAACGATGGCGCCAGCGCATGAATGGCTGTGAGTTTACGTTCTCATCATCCTTAGTGAAATCAAGACCACCGCGAAGACCTTCGTAACAAGCACGACCGTAGTTCTTAGCAGAAAGACCCAGTTTAGGCTTAATAGTACAACCTAACAGAGGACGACCGTACTTGTTTAATAAATCACGCTCAACCTGGATACCTTGTGGTGGACCATTACAAGTCATCACGTATGCAACAGGGAAACGGATATCTTCTAAACGAAGTGCACGTAGTGCTTTAAAGCCGAATACGTTACCAACTAAAGAAGTAAGGATGTTTACAACAGAACCTTCTTCGAACAGATCGATAGGATATGCGATGAAAGCGTAGAAACAAGTGTCATCACCTGGTACGTCTTCGATCGCGTAACAACGGCCCTTATAGTAATCAAGGTCGGTTAACAAATCAGTCCAAACAGTAGTCCATGTACCAGTTGAAGATTCAGCGGCAACAGCTGCAGCTACTTCTTCGCGAGGAACACCGTCCTGTGGAGTGATTTTGAAACAAGCCAGAATGTCTGTTTCTTTAACAGAGTAATCGGGCTCCCAATACGTTTCGCGGTACTCTTTTACGCCCGCACTATAGGTCTTTGCCATGTTGTAATCCTCATAGTTACTTTGTGATAAACCTTGAAACAATATCTTTTCGATAAACATTCAAGGTTAAATATTCATTCCTGAAGCAGCAGCCTCTTGGTACTGCTTATTAGGAGGACCAGAAATATACCGCCAATCAACTATTAATAAAAATTACTTTTTGTTATGATTTGCATATACATTTGTTTATGAGTGTGGCTATGCACCTAACATTACAACAATTAAAACTCTTCGAAGCCGTCTCTCGTTTAGGCAGTTACACGCGCGCGGCCGAAGAACTATGTATATCGCAACCTGCTGTTTCTATTCAAATTAAACGTATGGAAGAGCAAGTTGGATTACCCCTGTTTGAGCAGGTCGGCAAAAAGACCTTTCCTACTGCGGCTGGAAAAACGATGTATGAAGCTAGCCTGGACATACTAAACAGAGTAGAAGAATTAAAAATTTCCATCGAAGAACTAAAAGGTACCGTCAAAGGCACATTGCAGATGTCGGTGGTAACCACAGCTAAATACTTTTTACCTAAATTATTAGGTGTTTTTTTACAGAAATACCCTGATGTAGAGCCAAAACTAAAATTCACTAACCGCGCGCGCGTCATCGAACGCCTGATGAATAATGAAGATGATTTTGTGGTGATGGGTCAGATACCTAAAGATGACAGTCTGGAGGCATACCCTTTCCTCAATAATATTCTTGGCATCGTTGCTCACAGCGAACACCCATTGGCTAATAAGAAAAATATCACCATAGAGGAATTAGCCAAACAGCGATTTCTAATACGTGAAATGGGCTCTGGCACACGGTTTGTCTTTGATCAACTGCTGCATGAACATGGTGTTGAAATTGAACCTTATATGGAACTAGGCAGCAGTGAAGCACTTAAACAGGCCGTCATGGCGGGTCTTGGAATAGCCGTTCTTTCATTACACAGTGTGCAACTGGAACGCGAAGTAAATAAATTGACCGTACTCGATGTAGAAGGATTCCCTTTGAAACGGCGGTGGTATGCCGTACACCTAAAAGGGAGGAAGTTATCTTTAGTCGCACGAACATTTTTGGACTTTATTCTCGAAGAAAGCCACAGAGTACTGGGAGTGAAATACGAATAATATGATAAGGATCTGTAGATTAAGAATACCTGTATTTATTATTCTTCGCCCTCTGATACCATCTTAAAAAACCCAAGTAAAATCCCAACGCCTATAAGAACAAAACCTATTATTAAAGCTGCATCAGTTATAGATGAGCGCATACCAACATAAATCATCGCAGATGATACTAATATCAATACCATACCGGTTAAAATTATTCTGTAGCTTTTATTTAACATAATAATTATCAAACACCAATGGACATAATTTATTGAGATTTAGATGTCACTATCAGTCCTGCGCTCAGCAATACCTTCCGCTTTTAATCATGATATTAACATTTATTTCTTAAAGTACGTCTTTTCCTCAGCTCGCTGTAACGCTAAAGATTTTCTGCATATTGACACATACCCTGGCAGGAAGGGCGCCTTGACCCATGGTGGCGAGACTTATTTTTTTATTCAAAGAAGCAGAAAATAAAAACCTCACAAATAAAAAAGCCGACTCGGAAGAGTCGGCTTTTTTAGAAAACACAAAACAGATCTACTTAGCTGCTTCGCGCTCCTTCACTTCTTTAATAACTTCTTCAGACACGTTTCTAGGTGCTGCTACATAATGCAGGAACTCCATAGAGAACTGACCACGGCCAGATGTCATGGTACGCAATGAACCGATGTAACCGAACATCTCACTCAACGGACATTCTGCTTTGATGCGAACACCTGTTGGGTTTGCTTCCTGTGATTTGATCATACCGCGACGACGGTTTAAATCACCGATAACATCACCAACGTGATCTTCAGGTGTGTAAACATCAACCTTCATGATTGGTTCCATCAACTGAGGACCGGCTTTCGGCATAGACTGACGATAAGCGGCTTTTGCTGCTAATTCAAACGCTACGGCAGATGAATCCACTGCGTGAAACTGACCGTCCATCAATGTCACTTTCCAGTCCAGACATGGGAAACCAGCTAACACACCGCGCTCTGACATTCCCCTGAAACCTTTTTCGATCGCAGGCCAGAATTCACGTGGCACGTTACCACCGGTCACTTTTGATTCAAACTCATAACCACTGCCCGGCTCGCCTGGCTCGATGACGTAATCGATCTTACCGAACTGACCTGAACCACCTGACTGTTTCTTATGTGTGTAAGAATCTTCGATCTTCTGCGTGATAGTCTCACGGTAAGCAACCTGTGGTTTACCGATAGTCGCATCGATACCGTGGGTACGCTTAAGGATATCAACCTTGATATCGAGGTGTAATTCACCCATACCTTTAAGGATGGTCTCACCGGAATCTTCATCAGTCTCTACGCGGAATGATGGATCTTCTTTGATCATTTTACCTAGCGCAATACCCAGCTTCTCAGAAGCGCCTTTATCGTTAGGTGAGATAGAGATCGAGATAACTGGATCAGGGAAAACCATAGGCTCTAATGTCGCAGGGTTTTTCTCATCACATAATGTGTGACCAGTCTGTACGTTCTTCATACCAACAACAGCGATGATGTCACCCGCTTGCGCGCCGTCTAACTCGATACGCTCATCCGCATGCATCTCAACCATACGGCCGATACGCTCTGTTTTACCAGTGAAGGTATTTAATACTGTCATACCCTTATCCATACGACCTGAGTAGACACGAACGAAGGTCAATGCGCCGAAACGGTCATCCATGATTTTGAATGCCAGTGCGCGTAATGGGCCAGTAGGATCAACGATCGCGTATTCACCAGTCTCATTACCTTCCAGATCAACTTCTGGCTGAGGTTTAACTTCAGTTGGATCAGGCAGGTAATCAACAGCTGCATCCAGTACCAACTGAACACCTTTGTCTTTAAATGCGGAACCACAATAAGTCGGGAAGAAGTCCATGGTCAGCGTACCTTTACGGATACAACGCTTGATGTCTTCCATTGGTGGCTCTGTACCATCAAGATAAACTTCCATCACGTCATCATCCTGCTCGACTGCAGTCTCGATCAGTTTTTCACGCCATTCTTCGATCTCGTCAGCCATCTCTGCTGGTGGCTCTTCGATACGGTAAGCCGTGGTATCTTTTTCATCATCCCATATCCAGGCTTTACGGGTTAACAGATCAACACAGCCTTTGAATTCATCTTCGATGCCGATAGGCAAAACCATAACCAGCGGCACAGCACCCAGTACATCTTCTACCTGTTTGGTCACACGGTAGAAATCAGCACCGATACGGTCTAATTTGTTAACGAAGATCACACGTGATACTTCTGACTCATTCGCATAACGCCAGTTAGTCTCAGATTGTGGCTCAACACCACCAGAACCACAGAATACACCGATGCCGCCATCGAGTACTTTCAGTGAACGATATACTTCGATAGTGAAGTCAACGTGTCCCGGTGTGTCGATGATGTTTAAACGGTGACCGTTCCACTCACAGCTGGTTGCAGCAGACTGAATGGTAATACCACGTTCCTGCTCCTGTTCCATGAAGTCGGTCGTTGCTTCACCGTCATGTACTTCACCGGTCTTATGAATCTTACCGGTCAGTTTCAGAATACGTTCTGTAGTCGTCGTTTTACCGGCGTCCACGTGGGCGAAAATGCCGATATTTCTATATTTGCTTAAGTCTACGTCTGCCATGGTTTTACTCGTAATATGTACGTTAATTCGTTAAAAATTCCCAAACCCTTAAAAGTGACAAAGCCGGCACTAGATACCAGCTTTCCAACAACCCGCTTTTCGATGACACTAATCAGGGATAATTTAGCCGGCGAATTATACAGCAAAGTTCGGCATAAATGTGGACTTAAACGGACAAAACTGAGAAATTATTGTAATTAATATTTATCCAATAAATATCATAAGATTTTGAAATATCGTACATTTTTATTAAAAAATCAGGCATGACCAACATTTGGCAAGCCTGTCGATATACTCGATATCAGCCAATATCAACCCTAAAACCATAACTATCTATAGGCTCTCAAAGAAATAGAAAATTGCGCAACACAAGCAAATGACGCAAGATAGTTAATTCTTAAATACCCGCTTAAGCAATAATCAATATGCGCCTCATTTTAACCATAAGCTTTTCCCTGCTGGCTTTCAGCCTTCCCGTAGGCGCCGAACCGACCGAGTCCGTGGAATACAAATATTACGAGATATCTCCACGCACGCCTTACGAGATAAAACCCGAGCTGATGCGGCGATCACCGATACGTGAGGGTGGCGGTACATTTAACGGTCATACCGACTGGTTTGTCGACTGGAAACATCAAACCAGGCCGGGGCCAAATGGCTGCCAACTGATAGATAGCCGCACCAGCGTACGTGTGATACACACGCTACCCGTGTTAAGCAGCAATGTAACGGATAAAAAAACCATAGAAGTCTTTAATAAATTTAATGCTGCACTGACACAGCACGAAAAAAATCATGGCAATAATGGCCTGGCTGCCGCCAGAGAAATAGACAAAGCACTTGGCGAACTACAGCCACAACGAGACTGCCGTCAGCTTTCACGCTCAATTAATGACATTGCCAATTCCATCATACAGAAATACATCCGCGCGGATAACGAATATGACCGCATGACAAATAACGGGCATACGGAAGGTGCTTTCATCTATTGATACGACATCACCGAACAGCACCATGAAATAAAAAAGCCGACTCATCAATGGTCGGCTTTTTTATTTTGCAGGCTTAGCTAAAGAAGCATTACTTCTTTTTACCGCGACCTGCACTCTTACGTTCATTCTCTTTAAGCAGCTTTTTACGGATACGAATATTGTCCGGCGTTACTTCCACCAGCTCGTCATCATCAATAAATTCCAGCGCCTGCTCCAGTGTGTACTTGATATGCGGTGACAGCGTCAGCGCATCATCAGTACCTGATGCGCGCACGTTAGTTAACGGCTTAGGTTTGATCGGGTTGACCACCAGGTCATTATCACGGGAGTGAATACCGACGATCTGTCCTTCATAAACCTCATCATTATTACCGACCAGCAGCTTGCCGCGCTCCTGTAACGGACACAATGAATAAGCGACCGCTTTACCTCGCGCATTGGAGACCAGTACACCATTAGGACGCTGACCGATATCATCGGTTACTGCCGGACCGTAATGATCGAACACGCTATACAGTAAACCAGTACCACGTGTCATCGACAGGTACTCTGTCCTGAAACCGATCAGACCGCGGGCAGGAATAATAAAATCAAGCCTGACACGGCCTTTACCGTCAAGATTCATATCTTTCAGCTCTGCCCTACGCATGCCCAGCGCTTCCATCACTGCACCCTGATGATCAACCTCGACATCAGCCGTAAGCTCTTCATAAGGCTCTAATTTAACGCCATCTTCTTCGTGAACAATCACTTCAGGGCGACCCACAGCCAGCTCAAAATTTTCGCGGCGCATGGTTTCGATCAATACCGAGAGGTGTAACTCACCGCGGCCAGACACTTTATATTTATCACCTTCGACCTGTTCGACACGCAGTGCAACATTGTGCTTCAATTCCTGCTGCAGACGGTCCCAGATATTACGGCTAGTGACAAACTTGCCTTCCTGACCAGAGAAAGGTGATGAGTTTGGCTGGAACATCATACTGATAGTTGGCTCATCAACGGTCATCGGCGGCAACGCTTCAACATTGTTTGGATCACAGATAGTATCGGAGATAGATAACGGGTCGATACCGGTTATAGCGACGATATCACCCGCTTGCGCCTCATCTATCTCAACACGTTCAAGACCATGAAAACCCAGAACCTGGCCGATACGGCCCGCACGTTCCACACTATCATCACCAACAATTTTTACTGCCATGTTAGTTTTAACCGTGCCGCGTCGAATGCGGCCAATACCAACGATTCCGGTGTAACTATTGTAATCGAGCGTTGAAATCTGCAACTGGAAAGGGCCATCGATATCAACGTCTGGCGCAGGCACATGCTCAACGATCGCTTCAAACAACGGCGTCATATCACCGCTGGTGATATCTGATTCTTCGCCGGCAAAACCATTGATAGCAGACGCATAGATTACCGGGAAGTCTAACTGCTCATCCGTTGCACCCAGCTTATCGAACAGATCAAACGTTAAATCCAGTGCACGGTCAGGGTTCGCACCATCACGGTCGATCTTGTTAATGACAACGATCGGTTTAAAGCCCATAGCAAAGGCTTTCTGCGTAACAAAACGCGTCTGCGGCATCGGGCCATCGACCGCGTCGACCAGCAGCAGCACCGAATCAACCATAGAAAGCACACGTTCGACCTCGCCACCAAAATCGGCGTGTCCCGGTGTATCGACGATATTGATGTGGTAATCATTCCACTCAATCGCCGTATTTTTCGAGGTGATGGTAATACCACGCTCTTTTTCCTGATCGTTAGAATCCATGACGCGTTCGCCAGGTGCTTTACGCTCATCCAGGGTGCCGGATTGTTCAAGCAGTTTGTCAACCAGTGTCGTTTTGCCGTGGTCGACATGGGCGATGATTGCGATGTTACGAATTTTAATGCTCACGATGTTTCTCGAAATAGGAAAAAATGGGCGCACATTATATGCGTTTATGGGAAAATAAACTGTATTAATTAAGGGCTATACGAAAATCACGGTAAAACCATCGCTTTAACCACAGAGACACAGAGAGCACAGAGAACCTTTTTCAACCATTATTGAGCCGAAGACTCAATACAAAAAACAACATTTACTTACTCTGCGTCCCCTGCGTCTCTGTTGCTCAATCTTTTTACCCTCTACAAACCGATCCACTGGCTGACGGCTTTTTTCGCCTCATCATTTGCTGGACGCGCGACTAATCCTGTTCGACTTATATCTACCTTATAACTGGCGCCATCGGTCATCGGCAGAAATACTGCACGGCCGTCAGCGGCATCGAGCCAACGCAACCAGTCCCGGTGTTTATCAGCAAACTGCCACAGATCGAACCACTCCGTCTCCACCAGTGCCGGTTCTTTTAGCAGCAAAAAAACACGGTGAGGCTCATTTTCTTTATCAGTGTACCGCGCCGATACCTGGTGCAGACGATAGTTCGCATCAAGCCCAAACAGAGACGCCAACCCACGCCATGCCAGCACCTGTGCATCCAGCTTCCACTCATCACCCGCGAGCGTTATAGACTGCTGAAAACCAGAATCCAGCGCCCTGATATCGGCGCGGTATAGTCGGGCAGATAGTTTTTTGAAGGTGACTTTGGCAACAGCCTGTTCATAGACCAGGCGCTGGTAGGTAGAGAGATCTGATGACAGCAGGAAGGCTGAAGATGCCAGCAGCAAAAAAAGCAAGCCAGAGAATTCGAGGCCGGCGGCCTTAAAAAACCGGCGCTGAATCAACCGCCTGATACCCGTTACGATAAATGCCAGGCCAGCGATGGCAATCAGTACACTGACAAGGGTGAGCTGCTGCATGAGACAAATCAGGGTTGATGCTGCTAACGCATGAAGAACTGCTTAACGTATTATCCTGGAACGAGCATCCTGCGCCTTTTCAGAAAACCCTGCATCATCACAGATACGCGCCAGCTCTTCCAGTGCACGCACATTATTTTCATCGACTTCCAGGGCTTGTTCGCAGTGATAAACCGCCTTGTCATAATCGCCCTGCTTCTGCGCAACCCTGGCCAGACCCAGTACGGCATACAGATCATGATCAACTTTTAAACTGGAATGATAATGCTGCACTGCATCATCCAGACGACCGAGTGATACCAGCGCATCACCTACACGTGTCCAGAGCGACTGGTTCTCAGGCTCCTGATCAAGAATCTTCTCCCACCAGAACACCGCTTTTTCCATATTCAGCTGACCGCGAAAACAATCACCCATACCAAATAAAGCAAAATTATTTCTCGGGTCCAGTTCCAGCGCATTTTCATAATGGTCCATGGCGCGGTCAAATTCTTTCCGGCGACGGTAGATATTGCCGATCATGGTCATGAGAACGACATTATGTGATGTGTTTTTAGATAACAGTTTCTCAAAACACTCCAGCGCTTTTTCATCATTGTGCTGTGCATAATAAACATTACCCAATCCCAGCAGTGCGAATGGATCATACGGCTTGATATCCAGCGATTGCTCGTAAAAATCGATCGCATTTTCGCTATCATCCAGCTTGTGATAAGCATCAGCGATGCGCACCATGACATGGCTGTCTTTCTCGTTGATCTCCAGGTAGCGCAGCCAGTATGGAATCGCCTGCAGAGGCTGCTTCATGCCGCGCCGGGCATCACCTGCACCACGCAGTGCAAATATATTATTGGCATCTTTCTGTAAGACCGCGTCGTATTGCGCCCCAGACTCTTCAAAACGATTGAGCTTACGATAGACATCACCCAGCCCTGAGAGCACGTAGGGATTTTCTTCATCGATCTCTTTCGCTTCCAGATAGACTTTTTCAGCGTCTTCCAGCTGTCCGCTTCGAAATAGCTGGCTACCTTTCTTGGATAATTCGATAACCGCTTTTTTAGATATTCCTGACATTTTATTTATTTATTTATTTTTATGACAAATGTAAAGTGCAAATATTACACGATAACCCAATAATTTATAAGGCAATTCTTATCCGATTTTACTCAGACCTCAGAATCCCGTAATTTCGTATGTTATACCATTTTCTGACTGGCCGGATATGCCGCGTTGAGAACTAAAATACAGGCGTTTACCATCAGGGCTGAATGCTATCCCGGTCACTTCCGACTGCTCATGACCTTCCAGCTGCACTATCGGATACAGGCCACCCTGCTTGTCGATCACCACGATCTGCAGATCACCACCGTCTTCGGCAACATAGATGTCACCTGATCGTGACACGGTAACATTGTCCACCCCGGTCAGGATCGGCGTTAATGAATCAGCCGCATCATAGACGATATCAAGTCTCTTACTTATCGTGCTGTATGCCCATACCCGGTTATCACCTTTTGTCGTGAAGATGACCCGACCATCATAATACGCAATGCCTTCACCGCCATTAAACCTTAATGCCGAGGCGACCTGGTAACGCGTCTCCTCCAACCGGGCGAGCGGGTCAGGGACCGTAGCCCAGCTCAGTACTGACTGACCAGCCTGTTTCAGTGCAACCTCCAGTGTACCCGATGAAAGATCAGGAAAACCACTATTGGTAAACGACTGCGCGGTAAAGCGGTACAGGCAGCCGTCTTTTCTGTCTTCGGTCAGATACAGGTGTTTGTGCACTTCATCGACTGCGACCGCCTCATGGTTAAAAACACCCAGCGCAGGCCGAACCACTGCCGTTTTATTGCCTTCCGGGTCACATTCCCACACTCGCCCGTTACCGACCTCTTCACACGACAGCCAGCTACCCCAGGGCGTTGCTCCGCCGGCACAGTTGCGGCTGGTATTTTCGAGAATAGAATACGCATCGACCACCTCGCCACGCACATCAAAAACGATAGCGCCAGCGCCGCCAGTTGATGGCATCTCACTGTTAGAAACATAGATCCAGCCGCCACTGGCGGGGTTGCGTGAAAAACAGGCACCGCCATCCGGCGCAGCATGCCAGAGGTAGCTTTGCCCGGCGATTACCGGTTCGGATGACCTTGCCACGATACGCGAACTGAAACCGGCCGGCAGCCGTACACCGTTTGCATCGGCTGCCCGCAGCCTGCTGCTCTGCCGGTTACTGCAGCCGCTTAACAGGGCATTTGACCAGACCGCACCGACACCATAGACACTTAAGCCGCATAACCCTCTTTTCAAAAACCGCCTTTTCG
>DAOVJH010000137.1 GCA_030673345.1 Pseudomonadota bacterium | reverse complement strand
CCTGCCGCTGCATCACCAGCAACGATCTGCTTCAACTGATAAATATATTGTTTGCGCTCACCTTTCTCCAGGTAAATATCAGCCATTTTCTGTCGCACTTCGATAGCATCATCAATCGGTGAAGGGAAATAATCAACCATTTTGGTGTAGACCAGCAACGCTTTATTTTTCACGCCCGCTTTCACATACAGCTCTGCTGCCTGTCCCAAGGCTTCACGTCTCAACGCTTCATCTTTTGGATTCTCTTTCTCGATACGCTCGAATTCGGCAGCCGACTTCAAGTATTTACCATCTTCCCTATAAACGACCGCCAGCTTTTTGGTTATATCATTATTTAATTTATGAGCGGGATACAGTTTCCTGAAACCTTCGAGCACTCCCGCTACTGCACCCCATTGTTTCAGGATTATCAAAGAAGCAGCCGCATCATATTCAGCTGTTGGCCGTATCTTTGAATTTGGCGCAACCTTCGCAACGCGGAGGAAATGATCCGCCGCCACTTTATGGTCACCGAGTTTTCTCGCCTGCTCACCCTGTTTATAAACAGAGGCAGCGAGGTTTTCTGTCAATTTTTCGTAGCTCTTATCTTTTTTATCTGTTAACGCCAGCGTCTGCGTATAAGCTTCTTCTGCATCTTTATAGTTAGTGATATCAAATGAAGCATGCGCAACCACCATCCATGACGAACGTATCAGCTTCTTATCCGCATTCGGATAAACCTTGATGACACGACGACCGTATATGATCGCCTGTTCATAATCTTCCAGCGCATACAGATCATCGACTGCTGCGACCAAAACGACTGCCGCATGTTTATGTGTCGGGAAGTATTCTGCAAACTTGAGTGAGCTGCGGATGATCTCACGCTTGATTATGTTACGTTGCGACTGATTGGCCACCTTCAGATATTCCCGGTACGCAAAGACAGCCGCATAACCCGCACTTGATGAATCTTCATGTGTCGGATAGTTATAAGCTGTACGTTCATATTCAGTAGCAGCACCAAGAAAATCTTTATGCTCCAACAACAATCCTGCCAGCTGGTTATTAAGTTTTGGCGCCTGCTTTTCTTCAGGGAACGAAGCCAGGTATTCTCTATACCAGAAGATTGCCTCCTGATAATTTTCTTCCTTCTGCTTTTTCATACGTCTATCCTGGTACAACGCATGATAATGGTTCGCCAGATCGATAAGGTTGGATTTCAAAAATGCCAGTACAGTCGGATTTTCATTTATATCAAAAAACGTCCAGTAGTTTGATTGCAGGCTATAGGTTTTTGAGAATTCTCTTTTTGCATCAACGACCAGGCGAGGGAAACCGCCTTTCTTATAGATCTCGATCACCCGGATATTAAAGTACGGTGATTCTTTGGAGATAGGGTTCCTGTCTATATAGGTCTCATATGATTTTGCTGCATCAGCATAACGCCGTTTCGTCAGATAGTACTCACCCAGGTGACTATATATACTCGCCTCGTAAAAACGATGGCCATGTTTACCAAAGAACTCGACGATGGCATCTGCACCACCCAGGTACGAGAAACTTAGACTGATCACCCGGTAGGTATCTTCTATACGTTTACTCTCAATCTTGTTTTCGACACTCTCAAGGTCATACCCGTTATCGACCTTATAATCGAGCATCTTGATATAATCCTGCAACGCTTCCTCATACATATCCTGCTTAAAGAAAGCCCAACCCTGTTTATACAGTGCCAGTTCATAAAATTCAGAACCCTCACCTTTATCAATCACTGCCTGATATGATTCTTCCGAATCAAGATATTTTTTACGCACGAAAAAATACTCAGCACGGCGGAATTGCGCTTCATCGATATGTCGGGATTGCGGATATTGCTGGATCAGCTGCTCCAGCGTTTTCATCGCTATATCAATCTGGCCTGTTTCTTCATATGCTCGAGACAACTGGTAGAGCACCTGGTCGTTACGCTCGAATAAGGGATATTTTTTCAACAGACCTTTATATAACTCGATCGCTTCCTTCGCACCGGCTGCCTGCAGATCATCTGCATCCTCTACTTTTTTACCAGGCGCTATGATTTTCTTTTTACGCGGCTTACCCAGCTCTATCTTTTTACCTGCGCGTTCACTGAAAGCTTTTTCACTCTCGCTTATATCTGCGATAGGACTGCCTTTAGTTGCGATACTCTTTTTATCTTTTTCTGTTTCTACCGGTTTGAAACTGGTATCTGGTGTATCGATATCAGTCGCCTGTGATGCACTATCGGCAACAGGCGCCATATCTTTCGCATCAGGCAACTCACCAGCAGCCTCTTCAACCGGTTC
The DNA here is from genome assembly GCA_030673345.1 of Pseudomonadota bacterium. Classification (GTDB taxonomy): domain Bacteria; phylum Pseudomonadota; class Gammaproteobacteria; order SZUA-229; family SZUA-229. Next base: position 2,795 of record DAOVJH010000137.1, on the reverse strand, counting down.
ATCCAGTCGTTGAACCTGTATACCATCCTCTGCTTCATATTCTTTTTGTATCTTTAGATCTGCCAGGCGGCGCAGTGCTTCCGGTGTCATCTCGGTCTCTGGTGTTTCCTTCAGAAACTTCTCATAACTTTCCATGGCTTTTTCCAGGCTGCCATCAATTTTTTCCGGCTTCACCACAAATTCGACATCACTCAAACTCGCCAGGGTACCTTCGGTACTCGTCGTCGCACAAGAAGACAGCATGAAATATGCTGCCAGTAACGCCAATGGTGAGAGATTATTTAATCGCATTGCATCCTGCCCTATCGACTCAACAACTTCTGCTTGAACGATGGCTTATCAGAACCACCTTCTGATGATGGTGCATCCTGTGATTGTTCCTCAATCACTTCATCCTGCTTAACAGGCTCTTCTTCAACAGCTTCCGGCTGATTATCTTCCAGCTTTTTATCATCTTTGGCCTGCGATTCCTGAGCCTGCATCTGCTTTGCAATCTCGGCATCCAACTGGGATTTCGTCGCGCGGTCATAACTCTCTGCCAGGGCGAAACGTGCTTTTATCTGGTACTCTTCCAGGCGTTTGCGACGGCGGTCAAGCTCATTGATCGCCATCGTCTCAATCATTCTTCCTTGCTTGGCCATTACGCCCTTTAGCTTTCTCTGTGCAGTGAATATCCGTGTCCGCATCTGGCGGATAGGTATCGTGTAACCTTCGTAACTCTGTGTTGCTGCCTGCCTGGTCCGAATAAAAGAATTATACGTGGTCTTCAATTTTTCAATTATCTCATCCAGTGAGATCAGATTCCTATAAGCATCGGTCAGACGCTGGTCATATTCACTGTGCACCTGCCACATGACGATACCGCGCATGCGTTTGACCCGCGCTTTCACCTGCTCATCAACGTATGAGGGATTCGTCAGCATGATCTCTTCCAGCGCATTTATGACATCAAGAGAAACACGCTCAGTCGATGTTGCCAGATATTCCGGGCGCGGTGCGATCAGCATATTTTTCAATTTTGTCGCCAGGTTGTCCCGTTGCTCAAGGCGCAGCTTTATCCTCGCATCCAGTCTCACAAACTGCTTTTCAACGACTGGCAGCAATGGCTCCTGGTAAGCGCGACGGATGTCGATCATCTCCTCGTAAGCCCTCAGGTCGTCTAACCACTTATCAATATGATGACGAAGCTCTGCAAGGTCTTTATAATTTTTATAAGATTCCTGAAAATCATTTGATGCCATCAGCTCAAGGATATATCTCGTTTCAGGCGTATCTTGCTGGCTGCGCAGGTTAACCACCCAGTTCCGGTCCTTGCGTGACTTTTCATCGAGCAGTGCGGTAAGAAATTTTCCCTTGCGGATAGTCTTTATAGATTCATCAAGGCTTTCGACTTCCCTGGAAAATACATCCATCGCATGACTGTACAGATTTGCCGCGTTTCCATGTGCATTTAATTTTCCATAAGCATAAGGCATCGCCATCAATACTTCCTGTACTGAATAATTTGTTTCAGCCCGCTTATGCAGGATCGACCATGTGACCAGCGCACGATCAAATCGGCCTTCGGCAACAGCTACCCAGCCAGCGCCGAGTAACGCACGGTTTGAAAACGGCCCATCAATACGCACACGTTGAAAATAGATCTTCGCCTTCTTTGCATCTTTCCTGTCGAGGTAATGATAGGCCAGTTTCAGGTTGGTTTTATCTTTGAGCGCAAGCAGGCCGTTGCCACTTAGTTCCTGCAGCCCAAGTTTATCAAGAACAGCCAGGCCTTCTTTTTCACTACCGCTCTGCATAAGAGCGATACCCAGGTTATACGAGACATAACCCTTTAGGCCTTTTTCATCCTTGATAGACTGAAGGACTTTTACTGCTTCTGTAAACTGACCAGTATCGATACTCGCCATGCCGCGCAGATATGCCACATCAGTCTTAAATGTTTCAGGCTCTTTACCACGCAGCACATCGAGAGAATACTTCGCCTCGTAGCGTGATCTATCAGGTTCTTCGCGGATCAGGTCCAACGCATAGAGCGTACTCGCCGGATCACCTTTTTTATAGAACACTCTGGCCAGCGCTAATGCCGCCTGGTTACGCGTTGCCAGATCGACACCTGAACCCAGCACTGCCTGGATCGCACGGCCCGCTCGCTGACTCATGCGGTACTGCAGCTCCAGGTCACCGACCGAAAATTCAGCCTGCGTTAGATGTTTATTGAATGGATCGAGCTCAGATTCATCTATATCATAATACTGAGACAGCTCTGTATCGAGCCTCGCCAGGGCGTCAAAGTGCCGATCCTGGTAGGCATAATATAATATTTCACCGAAATACAGATCTTTTAGTTCGACGTCCTTTAGTCCGCTTGCCGCATATACCGGCAAACTGCATAGAAATACAGAAAAGATTAGGGTAAAACGAAGCAACATGCTTACCAGTCTTTAAATGAAATCGTTTTGTCAGATGCACTGCTGCCGGTAATCTGTATCTCTACAAATTTTGGACCGACAGCTTTCGTTACTGTGAAGTTTTCACTGCGCTGATACTCGTTACCTGATTTTGACCGCCCGATAAAACTTGCCACCAGCTGATGGTCACCGGTTTTAATATTGCCTGTATAGATACGCTGCACACCGCCAGATTGTAATGCCTCGATCTCTTTATAAGTGTATAGATGCTGGGCAACGACTTTGTTATCCATTTTAATCTGCATCGAATCGAGCACAAAGCCTGTTGCACCGGAAACCGAGACAAACAGCGATACCTGTGTATTAGAAGGAAACAATAGCTTCTCT
>DAOVJH010000053.1 GCA_030673345.1 Pseudomonadota bacterium | reverse complement strand
GCTTCGATATAACCACGTTTACCTTTTACCTTGCCAAATTCTTTAAAAGCAAAAAACCATGCACCGCCTTCAAACACGATGGCAAATCCGAGCACGACATAGTTGACCATCGGGTTCTGAATCTGGCTCGGCTCCATCACATGTCGGATACCTTCATAGATTGACACCCCTGAACCCACAGCAAAAATGAGTATGGCAACGACAAAACTCCAGAAATAAATTTCCTTACCGTGTCCAAAAGGAAACGCTTCATTGGCCGGTTTTTTAGCCCTCTTCATTCCGTACAACAACAATATCTGGTTACCGGTATCGACCAGCGAATGGATTCCCTCGGAGAGCATGGCAGAACTGCCCGTCATGAAAGCAGCAAAAAACTTGGTAATCGAAATAGCTGCGTTGCCGATTAGAGCAGCGATAATAACTTTGGTTGAAGCACTAGATGACATATAAATTCCTGATACTTATTTCAGTGATGGGACTGTCCCCTTCACAGCAAACCTGTTAACTTAGCAGACCGACATAGTATCAAAAACTGTAGCTGCCTATACACTTGAACTGACGAAATAATGGAATTTATTGATAAACTGCTGCCGATGATCGAATACTGGTTTGATCGCTTCACGACAATACAAGGCGGTATCCAGCTGCTCACGGTTATCGGTTGTGGCGCATTGGCAGCTGTCACTCATAAAAAATGGCAGCTGTTCATTACGCAGTTACTCGGCGACCTGGAGAAGAAAAACTTTTTCCAGTTCTTGCTGCGCGGAACGAAACGCATCGCCTTCCCGGTAAGCATGCTGCTCTACCTGCTGGTTACTCGATTCGTTATCGAACAATTTGGCATCAATGTTGCGGTGCTCGATGTCTTTACACCACTGCTGTTATCGATGGCTGCGATAACATTGACCATCTATATCTTGCGTACCGGTTACTCTCCCAGCCCGGCATTGCGCGCATGGGAGGGCTTCATCAGCCTGTCTATCTGGGTACTGGTCGCACTACACCTGATCGGATGGCTGCCGGACATCATCAAAGGGCTGGATGGCCTGGCGATCGACTTTGGTGAATCACATTTTTCACTGCTATCCATACTTGAGCTGCTGGCCGCCATCATCTTCTTCGTGGTCATGGCCAACTGGCTGACACGCCTGATCGAATCACAAGCACGGCGTTCCCCGCATATAAATCCCAGCATGCAAGTGATGCTGACTAAGATCAGCAAATTTTCACTGTACGGGCTTGCAGTACTGTTCGCACTGAAAGCTGTCGGCATCGACCTTACCGCTTTCGCTGTATTCTCTGGTGCCATCGGTGTCGGTATCGGTTTTGGCCTGCAGAAGATCTTCAGCAATTTCATTAGTGGTTTCATATTACTGTTTGACCGTTCCATACGCCCCGGTGATGTCATCAGCATCGGTGATCGTTTCGGCTGGGTACAGAGCCTGCACGCACGTTACGTGGTAGTAAAAGACCGTGACGGTGTCGAAACGCTGATCCCTAATGAAAACCTGATCACCTCGGAAGTGACCAACTGGAGTTATTCAGACCGCGCTGTTCGCCAACGCGTACCGATACAGATCAGTTACGACAACGACCCTGAGATAGCGATGCAGCTTTTACTCAGAGCCACTGAAGACAAACCACGGGTACTTAAAACACCAGAACCTGCTGCACGCCTGATAGGATTCGGTGATAACGGCATCGATCTGGAACTGCGGATCTGGATCAATGACCCTGAAGACGGTGTCGCCAACGTGGTCTCTGACGTCAATCTATCGATATGGAAAAGTTTCAAAGAAAACAATATCTCGATTCCTTTCCCGCAGCGTGATGTACGTATAGTTTCCGACCGCTCAGCAGCAACCGAGTAAAACATTATTTTAAGGCTTTAAGAACACCTTCAGCCAGCCAGTTCAGCATACGTTGCTGCAAACGCACTGATGGCAGTATCCAGATCTTCTCTGGTATGCGCAGCAGAAATTTGAGTGCGGATTCTTGCCTTGCCTTTTGCCACCACCGGGAAGAAGAAACCGATAGCATAAACACCACGTTCCAATAATTTATTCGACATCTTCTGCGCCAGCACAGCATCACCTAACATTACGGGTACGATGGGATGGTCACCTTCATCGACTTCAAAACCTGCAGCACGCATGCCTTTTCTAAAATAGTGTGTATTTTCCTGCAGGTGGTCACGCAGTTGTGTCGAGCTTGTGAGCATCTCAAGCACCTTGATGGTCGCTGCACAAATAGCCGGAGCGACGGTGTTTGAAAATAAATAGGGCCGCGAGCGCTGACGTAACATGTCGATGATCTCCTGACGACCCGATGTGTAACCACCAGAAGCACCGCCCAGTGCTTTGCCAAAAGTGCCAGTAATAATATCCACACGATCCATCACACCGCAGTATTCATGAATACCCCGGCCGGTTTTTCCCATAAAGCCGACGGCATGACAGTCATCATGATGTACCATGGCATCATACTTATCTGCCAGGTCGCAGATCTTATCCAGCTGAGCGATAGTGCCATCCATCGAAAAAACGCCGTCCGTGGTAATCAGGATTCGGCGTGCACCGCCGGCCCTCGCTTCTTTCAGCTTTACTTCCAGGTCCTGCATATCATTATTCTTGTAACGAAAACGCGCTGCTTTACACAGGCGTACGCCGTCGATAATAGAGGCATGATTCAGCTCATCTGAAATCACTGCATCTTCATTCGTCAGGATCGTTTCGAACAGTCCGGTATTGGCATCAAAACAGGCCGCGTAGAGGATAGTATCTTCCATCCCCAAAAATTCTGTTACTTTACCTTCGAGTGTTTTATGGATGATCTGTGTGCCACAAATGAAACGTACTGAAGAAAGCCCAAAACCCCAATGGTCATAGCTGTCTTTTGCCGCCTGTATGACCTCAGGATTATTTGCCAGACCCAGGTAATTATTGGCGCACATGTTAATGACTTCACTGCCGTCAGCAAGGGTAATATCATTTTTCTGTTCAGACGCGATCACGCGCTCGGTTTTCCATAAACCTGCTTCTTTTATTTCAGCCAGATCTTTTGCCAGGCTTTCTTTTGCCGTTTTAAAACTCATTATTAGCTCTGTTTTTTCTATTAATTCTTCAGCTCTTCAGCCAGGTATACCATTATCTAAAAAATATCGCGGAACAAGATTATTCAGCATGTCCCTATGCTTCACCCTTTCAGGGCTTACGTGAAAAACTGTTGCAGGCAGTTTTTTCCGCTCTTACAGTGTTTCTTTTGCACTTTTAAAACTCATCGTTATTTTCACTCATCCAACCAGTTGAGGATGACCTTACCTGAATTTCCCGAACGCATCACATCAAAGCCCTGCTGGAAATCAGTATAGTGAAAGTGATGGGTAATGATTTTCTCTAAAGGGATTCCACTCTGTACCATCATCGTGCCCTTGTACCATGTCTCAAATATCTCACGGCCATAGATACCCTTAATAAACAGACCTTTAAAAACCACCTGGTTCCAGTCGATACCGGTACCATCAGGCATGATAGCCAGCATCGCTATACTGCCGCCGTTGATCATCAGACTGAGCATGTCTTTAAATGCATGCGGCGAACCCGACATTTCCAGGCCGACATCGAATCCTTCGAAGATACCTAATTCATGCATTAAGTCTCTGCTGATTGGTCCATCATTTACATTCAATGGAATAACTTTAGGCACGATCTTTTTAGCCAGATCTAATCGATATTGATTCAGATCTGTAATCACGATGTTCCGTGCGCCACTATGCGATGCAACCATCGCCGCCATGATACCGATAGGACCAGCACCAGTGATCAGTACATCTTCGCCGACCATGTTAAATGACAGAGCGGTATGAACCGCATTTCCAAAAGGATCAAAAACAGCTAAAAGATCTGTCGACATGGCGCGACTTGGGCGATAAACATTTTTTGCAGGAATCGACAGATACTCGGCGAATGCACCCGTGCGATTAACACCGACACCGATGGTGTTCGGGCACAGGTGGCGCCGTCCAGCCAAACAGTTACGACAACGCTCACAGACGATATGCCCTTCACCAGAGACGATATCACCGATCTCAAGGCCGGTAACATTCGATCCCATCTCAGCGATCTCACCCGCAAATTCATGGCCGATAGTCATGGGTATAGGGATCGTTTTCTGCGACCATTCATCCCAGTTATAAATATGTATATCGGTTCCACAGATCGCTGTTTTATGGATCTTGATCAGCACGTCGTTATTGCCGATCTCTGGCAACGGTACGTCTTCCATCCATATGCCTTGCTTTGGGTATTTTTTTACTAAGGCTTTCATTAGTTTTACCTGCTCAACTCTACGAATAAATTTTACAACATATCCCGCTGTTTCACCGTACCGGATCCTATAACTTACGGAAGGACTTACTGTGACGTGACATCGCCATTGGCACCACGTGATACATCGAGTACATTTCTTAGATGTGAGATCTTATCCATTATCCTTGTTAGTTGCTGCAGATCACGGATTTCGATGGTCACTGCCATACGTGCCGTCTGTTCTTTTTTATTAGACATGGTGTTGACTGCGATGACGTTCACCTTGTCTTCTGACAGCAAGCTGGTGATATCACTCAAAAGACCATGTCGATCATTTGCCTCGATCAAAATATTAACCGGGTAATTCTGCGTTTCAGTATCACCCCACTCCACCTCGATCAGACGTGTCTGGTCTTTTTCTTTCAGGTGAAGAATATTATTACAGTCAGTCCGATGCACACTCACACCCCTGTCCTTGGTGATAAATCCAACGATATCATCATGCGGTACGGGCATACAGCAATTGGCGATAGTCGTCAGCAGATTACCGACACCTAAGACATTGACACTGCTGCTGGATTTTTTGGCTGCTTTAAATCGTGGTGTCGCCTGCAACGGGATGCTGTCTTTCTTTTCCTGCTCCTCATTGTATTCATGCAGCATGGCTGCTATCTGCGCTATGCTTATATCGCCGCGCCCCAGTTGGATATAAAGATCATCAGACGACTCAAGCTTGAAATGCTCTACCACTTTTGAAATATCAGGCTTTATGCCATGGCGTTTCAGCTCACGATCACACAGGGCTTTACCTTCGAGATAATTTTTTTCCTTATCCTGCCTGCGAAACCAGCTACGGATACGGTTTCTGGCACGCGATGTTTTAATAAATCCCAGATGCGAGATCATCCAGTCACGTCTAGGCGCGGCTTCTTTCGTCGTCAGAATCTCTACACGTTCACCGTTTTTTAACGGGTAAGTCAATTGAACGATGCGGCTGTTAACTTTTGCACCACGGCAACGATGGCCTATTTCAGTATGTACCGCATACGCAAAATCGATGGGGGTTCCGCCTTCCGGCAGATCGATAACCCGGCCTTCGGGTGTTAAAACATAAACCCGGTCATGAAACATCTCCGAATGGAAACTCTCCAGCAGTTCTTCATCATTACTCTTCGTCGTATCAAGCAATTTTCGTAGAGAATCGATGCCAAGCTGCATCCTGGCATTGCCGCCGCCGGTTTCTTTATAGCGCCAGTGTGCGGCCACACCAAACTCTGCAAACTCATGCATCTGTTCGGTGCGTATCTGGATCTCGACCGGTTTACCGCGTGGTCCATAGACGGCTGTGTGTAATGACTGATAACCGTTTTCTTTCGGGTTAGCGATATAATCATCAAACTCTTTATTGATGTGCCGCCACTGCGCATGCACGAGCCCCAACATGACGTAACATTCAGCGATATTATCAACCACGACACGCACTGCGCGTACATCGAACAGCTCATCAAAACTGCGGCTCTTTGATGTCATCTTCTTCCATATGCTGTAGATGTGTTTCGGACGACCGTAGATCTCAGCTGAGATACCATCCTTTTCTGCTATCTGCTTTATCTTATCGACGACTTCGACGATAAACTGCTCACGATCTTCGATCTTGCCATCAAGATCTTGCGCGATATGCTTATAGGTACCCGGTTCAAGATAGCGGAAAGCCAGATCTTCAAGCTCCCATTTCAGCTGACCGATACCCAGACGATTAGCGATCGGAGCAAAGATATCCAGACTTTCCCGGGCGATCTCCTGCTGTTCGTTTTCCGGCGCAAGTTTTAGCTGTCTTAAACGTTGCACCCGAAAAGCAAGCTTTATCAATACAGCACGGATATCGTCGACCATGGACAACAGCATGCGGCGTAAACGTTCGACCTGTTCAGGCGATGATTCATCACGCTCACCATGAAACTCGTGCAGCTGTATGACACTGTTCACCAGGCGCATAATCTCACTGCCAAAAATACGTTCTATCTCGTCCACATCGATTTCGGCCATCAAATGTGTACTGCTTAACAGTGCGACGATCAATGTGGTTTCATCTGAACCCAGTTCACTCAGCAATAAGGCGACATCCAGGCTGTTTGGCATCGAACCTTCGGCTGGAAAATTCCAGACCAGGTCACAGGCGTGGCGCAGTAAACTGTCCTCGTCCACGTCGACACCCACCAGTTGATGCAAATATTGATCAATAGTGAAATCTTTGGTTACCTGATTAAATTCACGCGTTTTTTTCATTGAAAGATGAAATCTATTGGTGATTAATTAGTAAGTTGAACATCGAGTTTAGTTCAAAAAATGGTTTATTTGGCTGAAGTACCTCAGGCAGAGCTGCCTGTTTACGAAAATAAAAAAGATAATTTACCCGCTTAAAGGCGGATTCTTAGCTCAGCAGATATCAGCGCAATCGGTCTGTAAGACAGCCGATCTATGGGTCTACTCCTGACAGTCAGGACATTTACCGTACAAGGTCAGGCTGTGGTCAGTTACTTCGTAACCTCGAGATGACGCCACCTCACGTTGCCGGCTCTCTATCATCTCATCATAAAATTCTTCTACCTTACCGCAGGAAACACAGACGATATGGTCATGATGACCTTTTTCGCTTAACTCAAAGACCGCCTGCCCACTTTCAAAGTGATGCCGCTCGACCAGGCCGGCGGCTTCAAACTGTGTCAATACACGGTAGACCGTTGCCAGACCGATTTCTTCACCATCATCAAGCAAAGACCGGTAGATTTCCTCTGCACTCTGATGCCGCACTTTGGAAGCTTCAAGGAACTCCAGAATTTTCATTCGTGGCAGCGTAATCTTAAGCCCTGCTTTTTTTAAATCACTTGATTCCATAAATTTCTACTGATTATCATTGTCATATACGGTAGTATTTCGTCCCTTCGTAGGACAACACCATTTAAACACGTTTATGATACTGAGAACCACTATCATTTGGCAGGCATTAGAAAGATTCAAACTGCAAATTTTTGCAGTCAGCTGCATCGTAGCCCTCAGTGGCTGTGTAGATTGGCTGCCGGAAGCGCATAAGCTGGATCTACAGCAGGGAAACACGGTAAAGCTGGAACAGCTGGAAGGCATTTCCATCGGCATGACAAAATCTGAAGTTCGCAAGATCATGGGCTCACCGATGCTGTCTGACCCTTTCCATAATCAGCGTTGGGACTATATCTACCGTTTTATTCCAAAGAAAGGTTTTGAAAGGAAATCGTTATTGACGCTGTACTTCGAAGATGATGTGCTGGTGAAGATTGACGATTCTGAGTATGTTGAGCCTTAGATAGCAGTCTTTTCTTGCTACGCTATTTTTACTTTGGTGTTTGGTATTTACCTGGTACCTTTGGTTAGGCATTGATCCTTTCCCCGAGGGCGATGCACTTATTTGTAGGAGCGGAACCTTGTTCCGCGATCTTTTTGCAGGTTTAGCTGAAGCTGGTTGATTTATGGTTAGGTTGAGCAACCTTTACGACTATTTTTCGTTAGGCCTTGTGGGTCTCGCCCCACTGGCGAGGCACTCTTTTGCTACAGCCCAAAAGAGTACCCAGAAAAGGCCGCCACAACAGCTACGCCCCTGAAAAGCAGGGGTGCCCATTTAGCCAGCACCATTAT
>DAOVJH010000037.1 GCA_030673345.1 Pseudomonadota bacterium | reverse complement strand
TGGTGAAAAATGGGGTCGTTATTCCATCATCGGTCTGCCATGCAAAAAAATCATCAAGATATCCGGTTATGAGATCTCGCAGTATGAAGATGATCAGTTGATCGAAAAAAAGACCGTTGATGATCCGCTGCAATGGATCGATGATTACCAGTCTCAGTTCAATGTCTATGAAGATGCCCAGGATGAAGATTGGCTGCCGCGTTTTACCGGCGGACTGGTGGGATATTTTGGTTACGAGACTATCGGTTACATAGAAAAACGCCTGGCAAAAAACGATAAGCCAGACCCGCTGCAGACGCCCGATATCCTGTTGATGGTATCTGAGGAAGTCGTGGTGTTTGATAATCTATCGGGCAAGCTGTTTATCATCGTCCATGCCGATACCGGCGATGATAACGCTTTAGAAAAAGGTAAAAAACGTCTGCAGCAGATCACCGAGGCGCTGAGTAATAAGCTGCCGGAGAAAAGTGATCATATACGGCAGACGGTTAGTGAAGAAGATTTTGTCTCCGGATTTACTGAGCAGGGTTATAAAGATGCTGTCAGTAAAGCCAAACAGTACATCGTTGATGGGGACATCATGCAGGTCGTGTTATCGCAGCGATTGACCATACCTTTCAATGCGCCGCCACTGGATCTGTATCGTGCGCTACGCAGCCTCAACCCGTCACCCTACATGTACTACCTTGATCTGGGTGACCACCATATCGTCGGCTCTTCACCTGAGATCCTGGTCCGCCTCGAAGATGAACAGGTAACGGTGAGGCCGATAGCGGGTACCCGCCCTCGCGGTAAAGATGAAGCGGATGATGTCGCACTTGAAAAAGAGTTGCTGGCAGATCCTAAAGAGCTGGCCGAACATCTGATGCTGATCGACCTGGGTCGAAATGATGCGGGTAGAGTGAGCAAGACATCGACGGTGAAACTGACTGACAAGATGGTGGTCGAACGTTATTCACACGTGATGCATATCGTCTCAAATGTAACCGGTGAGCTGAAAGACGGCTTGAGCGCGATGGACGTATTACGTGCCACGTTTCCTGCGGGTACTGTCAGCGGCGCACCAAAAATCCGTGCCATGGAAATCATCGATGAGTTCGAGCCGGTGAAACGCGGCATCTATTCTGGCGCGGTCGGTTATCTCTCATGGAACGGCAATATGGACACGGCGATCGCGATCCGAACCGCCGTCATCAAAGATAAACACCTGTCGATACAGGCGGGTGCAGGTATCGTTTATGATTCGATCCCTGAAAGTGAATGGGCAGAAACCATGAACAAGGCGCGTGCGATTTTCCGTGCTGTTTCTCTGGCAGAAGCCGGGCTCGATTCGGGTAAATAAGGTTTTGCCGATGAATCTAAGCACGAGTAATAAAATAGCGAATTTGATATGTTATTAATGATAGATAATTACGACTCGTTTACCTACAACCTGGTGCAGTACCTGGGTGAGCTGGGCGCAGATGTCGAAGTGCATCGTAATGATGAGATCAGTATCGATGAGATCAAAGCATTGCAGCCAGAAAAATTAATGATCTCTCCCGGCCCCTGTACACCGGACGAGGCAGGTATCTCTATGCAGGCGATCAAGACTTTTGCCGGTGACATTCCTATCCTGGGCGTCTGTCTCGGACACCAGAGTATCGGCCAGGTATTCGGTGGCAAAATTATTCATGCCAGAGAGATCATGCACGGTAAAACCTCTCGCATATACCATAAAAGCGGCCATGTTTTTGAAGGGCTCGCTAACCCGTATACGGCTACCCGTTATCATTCCCTGGTCATCGAAAAAGAATCCTTACCCGATTGCCTGGAGATCACTGCGTGGACAGAAACGGATGCTGGCGAAATGGACGAGATCATGGGTGTCCGCCACAAGACGATGAATGTCGAAGGCGTGCAGTTTCACCCTGAATCAATCCTGACTGAATATGGTCATGATCTGTTAAATAATTTTTTGAAGTCAAAATGACAGATTCTGATTAATACTTTTAGCTGTCATCTTGAACGGTAGTGAAAGATCTTATACGCCGCTAGTGCAAGATTTCTCCCATACGGTCGAAATGACAGTGGACTAGTAATATAAACAGATATGAGAACAGATAAACATGGAGATAACAATGCAGAGCGCGATAAAAGCCGTTACAGAAAGACGTGATTTAAGTGCCGAAGAAATGAGTGCTACCATGCGTCTGATCATGACCGGCGAAGCGACGCCGGCACAGGTAGGCGGCTTTCTTATCGGTCTGCGTATGAAGGGTGAAACTATCGATGAAATTGCCGCAGCAGCGGGTGTGATGCGAGCGCTTGCAAGCAAAGTTGAGGTCGACAGAGATCACCTGGTGGATACCTGTGGTACTGGCGGTGATGCTTCGGGCAGTTTCAATATCTCTACCGCCAGCGCCATCGTGGTTGCGGCGGCAGGCGGCAGAGTTGCGAAACACGGCAATCGTTCGATCAGCAGTAAATCAGGCAGCGCTGATGTGCTGGAAACAGCCGGTGTCAATCTCGAGATAAGTCCGCAGCAGGTAGCAGAGTGCGTGAATGAAATAGGTGTAGGTTTTATGTTTGCACCGTTGCACCACAGTGCGATGAAACATGCGATCGGACCACGCCGCGAGATGGCAGTGCGCACCATATTTAATGTGTTGGGCCCTCTGACGAATCCTGCCGGCGCACCTAACCAGGTTCTGGGCGTGTTCAGTAAAGACCTGGTCGAGCCATTGGCGCATGTTCTAAAACGGCTCGGCAGCGAACATGTATTAGTCGTACATGCTGAAGATGGCATGGATGAAATCAGTATCGCAACGCCAACCTTTGTCGCCGAGTTAAGTGGCGGGGAAGTCAAAACATACATCATACAACCGGAAGATTTCGGCATGTCACGTGCTGACCTCGAGCAGATACGGGCAAAAGATTCAGCACATAGCCTGGAGATCATAAAAAATGTTTTTAATAATACCGATGGCCCTGCAAAAGATATCGTCTGTCTGAATGCGGGCGCAGCCATCTATGCGGCGGGTTTAACTGCATCGTTAGCAGAAGGTGTAACAAAAGCACAGCAAGCGATCGCCAGCGGTTCTGTTGCTGAAAAACTGGAACAGTTGATAGCAAAAACCAATGCCTGAGAATGATGAATAGTGATACCCCTGACATATTGGTAAAGATCCTTGAGCGTAAACGTGAAGAGATAAACGAACGTTCGGAAAAGATTTCTATCGATGAATTAAAGCAGCGATGCAAAAGCGCTGATGCTGCGCGTGGTTTTATAAGGTCTATCGAAAATAAAATCGATAACGGTCAGTCTGCTGTCATCGCTGAAATAAAAAAAGCATCGCCCAGTAAAGGCCTGCTAAGAGAAAATTTTGAACCGGCTGAAATAGCCAGAAGTTATGCCAGCAATGGCGCAGCCTGTTTATCCATATTGACGGATAAAGATTATTTTCAGGGACATGAAGAGTATCTGAAACAGGCGAGGGCAGCATGTGATCTTCCCGTGATCCGTAAAGATTTTATTATAGACCCCTACCAGGTCTATGAGGCGCGTGCCATCGATGCGGACTGTATCTTATTGATCGTGGCGGCATTAGATGATGAGACCCTGCAGTTTTTGTTCGACCTCGCGCGTGAGCTCACCATGGATGTGCTGATGGAAGTACATGATGAGCAGGAAATGCGGCGCGCCTTAAAAACGGGTGCACGTTTGATCGGTATTAATAACCGCAACCTGCGAAACTTCGATACATCGCTTGATACCACCTTGTCGATGCTGGGTATGGTGAATGAAAATCATATCCTGGTGACAGAGTCAGGTATCCATACCAAAGATGATGTGCAGTTGATGCGTGATAACGGGGTTGATGCGTTTCTGGTGGGTGAAGCATTTATGCGGGCAGAAAGCCCGGGTGAGAAGCTGGCTGAGTTGTTTTTTAAATAAACTCACCGCAGAGGGCACGGAGTCACAGAGAAAAAATTGTTTGTGTGTTAGCCTTTCAAATGTAGGTGCGAATTTATTCGCACGACGAACGCATACTCTGGCACCATTGTGCGAATAAATTCGCACCTACAAAAAACCTCTGCACCCTCTGCGGTTGAGACCTTTAAAATCAGCGTGTACCAAACACCACGATGGTTTTGCCATGTGCGGTAATCAGGTCTTCATCTTCCAGTTCTTTTAATACACGTCCCGCCATCTCGCGGGAGCAGCCGACCATCTTCGCCAGGTCTTGCCGGGTGATCTTGATCTGCATGCCTTCAGGATGAGTCATGGCATCGGGTTCTGCGCTCAGCTCGAGCAGGCAGTGTGCGATACGGCCTTTCACATCCAGGAATATCAGGTCGCGAACTTTCATGCTGGTTTTTTTCAGGCGATGAAATATCTGGCTGGTGAGCAGGAACATCACTGCAGGGTCTTCAGCAACGATCTGTTTGAACTGTGCATAACTGATTTCAGCGATAGTGCAGTCACTGCGCGCAAGAACACGTGCGGTGCGTTTACCTTCATCACTGGTATCGAATTCAAATAAACCGGCTTCACCAAAAAAATCCCCCTGGTTTAATTGAGCCAGTATGATTTCTTCACCGGTTTCGCTCTCTGCCAGTACGCTTACAGAGCCCTCGATGATATAGTACAGGCTATTCGAAACATCGCCTTCATGGATAATGATTTTTTTTGATTTGTAAGTTTTTCTGTGAGAATACTTCAGCAGATGTTCGAGTGAAGGGTTCAGTGTTGGGATTTCTCTGATTATGCTCATAGCGATACCGGCGACGTTTCCTTGGTTTTCTTAACAATGGATAATACACAAGATTATTAGAAAGCTAAAGAATTCAGGTAAATATAACAGTTAAATATAATAGTTAAATATAAACACGAGATAAACATGAAAGCAGTTGTAAAATGGTTGGATAATATGTCTTTTATCGGTGAATCCGAAAGTGGACATTCAGTGGTGATGGATGGTCCGCCTGAGAGTGGTGGCCGAAACCTGGGTGTCAGGCCGATGGAGATGGTGTTACTGGGTATGGGTGGATGCACCGCTTTTGATGTGGTCATGATATTACAGCGCCAGCGCCAGTCGATCTCTGATTGCCACGTCGAACTATCCGCTGAGCGTGCTGATGAAGTACCAAAAGTATTTACCCGAATCCATGTGCACTATGTGGTAAAGGGTAAAGCGCTGGATGAGAAAAAGGTGGCGCGTGCTGTCGAGATGACAGCTGAAAAATATTGCTCAGTTTCTATCATGCTGGCACAGAGTGCCGAAGTGACGCACGACTTTGAAATTATCGAACAAGACTGAAAATAGAAGACCGCTTAAAGAAGAAAATTATTATGTCCCAGTTAGAAGATGCTGCAGTCGCAGAAGCAGAAGTTGATACCAGTCCCGATCTGAATATACAGGAACCTGTAAATGCCGCAGACACGCAGTTTGATGCCCTGTGTGAGCAGTATTACCATTCATGGTTCCGTTATCATCCCGAGCAGGCAGTCGATGTCGGCGTCTATGATTATGCCGATCAGCTGACCAGTTACGAACATGATGATATAGGTGCATTGCTGGTTTTAAACCAGAAGATGCTGTCAGCACTGGACGAACTTACTATCGCTGAGCTGAGTGAAAACAGGCAGATCGATTTCCGCATCATCAAAGGTGCGATAACGATCGAACTGCATGATCTGGAAGAGAACGACTGGCGTTATCGAAATCCGATAGAGTACGTACCGGTCGGCGCTATATACCAGCTTCTTATCCACCCCGGGAAAAATGTACAGCATGCGATAAAGCATCGGCTGGAAAAGATTCCTGAGCATCTGCGTGGCGCTAAGGTCATGCTGGCGTGTCACCCGGAACGGGTCGTGCCACAGTGGACGGTGACGGCTAGAGATGTCTCACGAGCAGGCGCTGATTTCATCCGTGGCTTAGCCAGGCATCCGCTGACGACCGCTAAATTCACCAACCCGGCAAGGCTGCAGCCGCTGTTTGATGAAGCCGCTGGCGCACTCAATGATTTTGCAGCTTATCTCGAGACAGAGGTTTTGCCCCGGGCCGAAGGAAAATTTGCTTCGGGACATTACCGGTTTAACCGGCTGTTAAACGAAAAACACTTTTTAGCAACCGATGCTGAAAAGATTCTCCGTTTCGGTGAGCGCCTGGTAGAACGAACGCAAGATGAGCTGCTCCAGCAGAGTAAAAACATTTGCGGTGAACAAGATGTAAAAAAAGCATTAGATAAGGTTCGTGCAAAACATCCAAAGGCTGATCAGTTGCTGGATAGCTATCGTCAAAAGATGCAGGCCGCACATGCCTGGCTGCTCAAGTCAGATATAGTGACCGTTCCTGAAAAACAGTCGCTGAAGGTTCAGCAGACCCCCTCATTCATGCAGGACCTCATTCCCTTTGCGGCTTATGAACCACCGATGCCGCAAGATGAAGATCAGCGCGGCATATATTATGTCACCACGGTAGAAGATGACTCGCTGCTGGCAGAGCACAATCAGTTCAGCATCGATCTGACATCGGTACACGAGGCCTTCCCCGGTCACCACCTGCAGTTTGTCGTTGCTAACCAGGCTCATAACAGTAACGTTACACGTTTGCTTAATGCCTCAGCCAGCATGTATGAAGGCTGGGCGTTGTATTGTGAACAACTGGTTTTTGAGCATGGCCTGTATGATAAAGATGAGCATCGTTTCATCCTGTTGCGAGATCGATTATGGCGTGCGCTACGGATCGTCATCGATGTCAAGATCCATACCGGCCAGTTAAGTTTTGATGATGCGGTTCAATTGCTCATCGATAGCCTGGGTTTTGATGAACAGCAGGCGAGGTCAGAGATCAGCTGGTACAGCAATGCTGCAGCCACCCCTTTATGTTATGCCATCGGCCGCGAAATTATTTTAAGAACCCGTGAGAAAGTCTTTGCTGATACAGCAACTATCGAAAAAACAAAACTTAAGGATTTTCATGATCGCCTGTTATCACAGGGTTCGATCGCCTTGCCTCTGATCGTTCAGAATATTTTTGGTGAGTCGGTCTGGCAGTCGGTTCATGATGAGATTTTTTCTGAGTAAACAGCTGGATACAGAAAACCATGTCTAAACTCGAACGGCCAGTAGCAACAGCAGGTATGCGCCACCTGGCGCTCAATGTTAATAAACTCGAAAGCAGTGTTGATTTTTATACCCGGTTACTCGGTATGACCATCGAATGGCAGCCTGATAAAGATAATTATTACCTGACATCGGGCAACGATAATCTTGCACTGCATCGCGCAGCAAATAATATCGAAGCAGGTAGTGCACAGTCACTGGATCACCTTGGATTTATCATCGATAGCCGGCAGGATGTCGTTAACTGGTTCGAATTTTTGAAGCAGGAAGGCGTAGAGATGCTGACAGCGGTAAAAGATCATCGCGATGGCGCACGAAGTTTTTACTGTAAGGACCCGGATGAAAATGCGGTGCAGATTATCTATCATCCGCCTTTAAGTGCAGGTGTATAGGCGTGCACCCAATGCTCGCTAACGGCCATTGGCGGACACTGGCTTTAAGTCCCTTCTCCCCCCTGGGAGAAGGGGAATATTGAACACTTATGTCTTCTTTGGCTCATTAACAGTCATTCAGATGTAATACGCTGACCCGGTCATCACTTTTGACATCGCCGCCATCAGTTTTTTAACGGGCGGTGGCAGTTCGGCAGCGCCATTTTCGATTGCCGTAGTGGCGTGTTTTAATTCATCGATCTTCATCTGCTCCAGGATGGCGCGGCTTCTCAGGTCACCACCGGGCAGCTTGTTGAGATGCGATTCCAGGTGTTCGACGACCTGGTGCTCGGTCTCAGCTAAAAAACCTAAATTCCATTTATCACCTATCGCGCCGGCAAATGCACCGATCGCAAATGAACCGCCATACCACAGCGGGTTTAACAGGCTGGTATGACTGCCGAGCTCATTGATGCGGAGTTTCGTCCAGTCCAGGTGGTCATTTTCCTCCAGCGCTGCCTGTTGCAGTTTTTCTTTTACCTCTTTATTCCGGGAGGTTAAAGACTGTCCCTGGTACAGGGCCTGCGCCGAAACTTCACCGCTGTGATTGACGCGCATAAGGCCGGCGATATTTTTTTTATCCTGTTCAGAAAATTCAGCATCGGAAAACCCTTCGGCTGGATATTCGCGGTGGGTTGTCACAGGCTGGCCTATAAGCGTACGCAACGCGGTATCGGCATTCATGATTATCTGGTCGAGAGGGCTAAAATTACGCATAACTGTATATTGCTGTTTTAATACTTTCAGTGCAATACTGTTTCGACAAAAACAGGAGAGATCATTGCCTTATTATAAATACCACGTATTTTTCTGTACCAATTCACGTGAATCGGGGCTGCAATGTTGTGAACAGTGTAATGCCACGGCGATCCGTGGTTATGCAAAAGCCAAAATCAAAGCGTTAGGTTTATCCGGTGCAGGCAAGGTGCGAATTAATACGGCTGGTTGTCTCGACCGTTGTGAACTTGGCCCGGTATTGGTGGTCTATCCGGAAGAGACATGGTATTGCTACATCGACCGTGAAGACATTGATGAGATCATAGAGAAGCATTTGATCGGCGGTGAGATAGTTGAAAGACTTTTGATCGATTAGAAAAGATATCGTAAAAACAATTGCTTATGTGAGATATCTGCCCAAGATTTAGATCTGATTCAAAAGTCATTTGACATTTCGATAGATATATTATAATATACTTATATTCTATTTATGCAATTGAATAGTTTTTTTCATATTTCCTCCATCCTCCCTTTGGTGGTAATTTTCAACGCGGATTTTTATCCGCGTTTTTTTT
>DAOVJH010000468.1 GCA_030673345.1 Pseudomonadota bacterium | reverse complement strand
GCAGACAATGTCAGCTCACCATGCATTCCCACGGTGACTTCTGAAATATCTGATTCATCAATTTGCAATACGACTCGGTAGTCATCCAACGGTGAGACTTTATACAGTACCTGGCCGCGTTCTACAGGTGAACCTAATGCACGCGTGTAATCACCACTCACCACCACAGCAGAAATAGGTGAGCTTATAATCGTCCGGTTAAGTTTAAGCGCCAGTATTTCAAGTTGCGCTTCAGCCTGTGTTAACTGCGCGCGTAAGATACCGATCTGCGATAAATTATGAATCGCCAGCGCCTCACGGTATTCTTTTGAAATCTGCTTTTGCTTGCCCGTCCACTTAAGTTTTTCCAGTAGCAGATCCCGATCATCTAATGTTGCCAGAGTTGAACCCGCTTCAACGAAATCCCCGGGTCTGGCAGAAGCATCTTTTATATAACCATCTTCTGGTGAAGTTACGACTCTTTCTACTGCCCCCTCAAGTATGGCACTTGCTGATACCCTGTAATTCCATTGCATGAAAAATGCAAAAACCAGGACTGTGGCAACCGACAATAAAATCAATTTAGTACCAGCGTATTCCAATCCAAAGAGATTTGAAAATAAACCACGGACTGAATCTTTTATCTTTTTTGTAATCGGCCTATCGTTAAGTCGGCGGTAAAACAGAATAGGCGCGAACAATGCAGCCATCTGCTCACATAATTCGATCGTTTCATCATTAAATGCACCCGCATTACCCTGTCTTTCATACATGACAGCACCGATCACATCTTCATTGACCACAAGTGGTACAGTACAGACGCATTCTCCTGAGTGCTGTTTTACCAGTGTTTCGTGTTCTTGTGTGTAGTAGTAACTATTCGAATCAGGAGGAAACACCAGTGTCTCTCGCTGGTCGATCGCTTCCAGCATGGCCGCTTCGATACACCTGACGATATTCTGGCGCGTCTCATGATTAGCACTATTGGATATCGTATCAAGTCGAACATCATTTTTATCCACATAACCGATGCTCACCCTCTCACATTGCAGTGCACGTGAAAGCTCTGAAGTTACAGCCATCGATGCATCTGAGGAACCTGACTGAGACAATGCCAATGACGTAATCTTTAATGCTAATTCAGCGCCGCTGGAACACGGCCCGTTTACCAGCTGTGACAGACTGTTTAACCAGAGAATCGATGATTCGACTTGCGCCAGGTATTGTTGCGTCTGCAACCGGTCAGTATGATCAAACTCAAAACATACTGTACCGACGACCTGTTTATTTATTATCAGTGGTGCCGCAACGAGGTAATATTTGCTATTAATATCGGCGACCGTTGCTGATCTGGCATTTGCAACAGATACTTCCTGTTCAGCAGCAGTAACGGTGACCACTGATTTGCGGCGTTTAACAGCAGCATTAATATTATCAAGCACATACTTTGACCGGGCATAACTCTCAGACGTGCTGTCTACCAGACTGTACGAATCGCCTGCAGCATCATTTTCATACAGACACGCATTAGTAATGCCAGCTAATTGCTGGCATGCATAAGTGAACCATATCTGAAGCAGGTTGTTTGACACCCTTCCCTTATCCCCAATAATAACTTCACTAATCGATCG
>DAOVJH010000246.1 GCA_030673345.1 Pseudomonadota bacterium | reverse complement strand
GTATGTAATTTATTGAGTATGGAGTCTTTCATAAGCCCGGATGTTTTATAGGAATGCAGAATTTTGGGAGGATCTCAGTGAGTTAGTTTGAGTGATTCGTCGAAAAGCATAGCAGTCGCTATGGTTGCAGGCGAATCGCTCCCGCAAAATCTTATTATTGGGGCCGCTGAGATTTTCCCAAAAACTGCATAGCGTTATTTGCTGCATAGTTTAGTTTCTAATAGATGGGGATGCTTTTGTATATTTAAAATATTATGACGCATAATTAGCGTTCCTATGAAACATTTGGGCTTAGTCAGGTTTTTTTGGCTTGTCGGTGTTATCGCTTTTAAGGAAAAGATCTTGTGCGACGTTTAAAATATCATCACGATTTTCCTGGCTGGCCTGGCGTAATTTTGTGCTCGGATGATGCAGGAATTTATTGGTTAGCGTATTGGCAAGGAAGTTGAGGACGTCTTCAGCATCCTGGCCAGCAGCCAGTTGTTTTTTGGCCTTGTTGAGAACCTCCTTACTCATATCCTGCGTGTTCTCTCTGATCTGAGCGATGACATCGACTGCGCCCAGTGACCGTTGCCAGTCGAGAAAGTGACCGACCTGTACATCGATTATCTCGCGTGCCTGTTCGGCTGCCTGCAGTCGGTTTTCCATGTTTTCTTCGATGACAGACTGCAGATCATCTACGCTGTACAGGTAGACATCATCCAGATCATTCACTTCTGGTTCAATGTCGCGTGGCACGGCGAGATCAACCATGAATATAGGTTTATGTTTTCGCTGTTTTAATGCGCGTTCAACGGTGCCTTTGCCGATGATTGGTAAAGGGCTGGCGGTCGACGCGATCACGATGTCACTGCGGTGCAGGTAGTCACTGATGCGTTGCAGGCTTATGGCTTCACCGTGAAATTCATCAGCAAGTTTCTGTGCGCGCTCTACGCTGCGATTGGCGATGATGATCTTGTCCACACCCTGTGAATGCAGATGGCGTGTCGCCAGTTCGATCGTTTCGCCAGCACCGACCAGCAGTACCGTGGTCTGCTTTAGCTCGCCAAAGATCTGTTTGGCAAGGCTGACTGCAGCAAACGCGACAGAGACAGGACTGGAACCGATATCGGTATCTGTTCGTACCTGTTTTGATACGGCAAATGCACGCTGGTACAGTTTGCCGAGTAACTGGCCGATGGTGCCGTTCTCGCTCGCCGTGGCATAAGCATCTTTCATCTGCCCGGCGATCTGTGGTTCACCTAGAACCATCGAATCGAGACCGCTGGCAACCTCCATGGCATGCCTTATGGTTTCTTCATGTGCGTGTAGATATATATGCCTTTTAACCAGGTTCTCATCAAGTCCATGAAACTGGCTGAACCATTTGATGATCGCCTGGTCATTATCTTCACTCGTTACACAATAGAGCTCGGTCCGGTTACAGGTAGATAAGATACTGGCTTCTTCGATATGTGCGAGTTTTTTCAGGCTTAATAAGGCTTCAGGTAATGTTTGCGGGGTGAACGCAAGCCGTTCGCGCAGATCCAATGGCGCGGTTTTGTGATTGATACCAAGTGTAATCAAAGACATAGGCGGTTTACGTTAGTGCAGAACATGGGAAAACCGGCAATTTTGAGGGATGCATGCGCTTAACTCAAGCCTAATCCTGACTATACCTCCAAATATTTTAGGTAATTTGAATCTTTTTCAGCCTTTATATCGTAATTTTATACAGAAAGTACGTTATATTCTGTATAAAAGTTGTTTGTTAAACTGGTTGAGATGTTGAAAGTTATCCATATTATTACATTAAGATTCAGATATTTAGTTTTAGGTAAGATGCAAAAATTCAAGTTTTCTATTTTCCTGTCATTATTGTTCCCGCTGGTTATAACGGCCTGTAGCACGACGTCTGTTACCAGCGATGCTGGTGATGGCTCCGCTGTGCAGATATCGAAGGAAGCCGATGCAGAGAATAATGCTGCAGTTGCTGATGAACAGCAGCTGACCTCACACGAGAAGGTAGAAGCCGCTGGTGATACGGAAGTGTCTGTGGCATCAGCAGAAGAAAAGGCGATTAGCCTTGATGGCGATACGCTGTATAACCTGCTGGCTGCAGAATTCGCAGGAAACGCGGGTGATATCGATGCATCACTGGATTATTACCGTGAAGCGTCTAAATCGATCGAAGATAGCCGTATTGCTGCACGTACTGCATACATCGCGCTCTACGGTAAAAATTATGATGAAACACTGGCTGCACTCGCTCGTTGGCGGGAACTGGAGCCAGATGCTAAAGATCTGCCGCGAATGTATGCGCTTACCTATCTCAAGCTGGAACAGCCTGAAAAAGCAGTACCGTATATAGAAGAGATGTTATCGATCTATCATGAGTCTTCCACGGATGAGGCCATGGCAGTCAAACAGCTGCTGGCGAAGGAGTCGCGTGATAAAGATGCCTATGTGGTGCTGAAAAAGCTAAATGAAAAAGGGGATAAAAATAAACATCTTCTGGTGTTGCAGTCACGTTATGCGGCACAGCTTAAACAGTATGACGAAGCGCTGAGCCTGTTAGATCAGGTGCTGGAGATCGACTCCTCACTTCATGAGGTGCTGATTATCAAGGCCAGGATCCTGACAGCGCAGGGTAAGCATGAAGAAGCGACGGTTCTGATAAAGCAGGTGCTCGATCAGCTTCCGGAGAATAATGCACTGCGGCTGCAGTATGCTCGCATGCTGGTCGAGCAGCAAAAGATGGAAGCAGCGACAGAACAATATACGATACTGCATGAGAAAATGCCGGATGATGGTGAGATAGCATTAAGTCTGGCCTTATTGTATATCGAGACCAAGCGGCTGGATGGGGCGGTCGAAACGCTGAATTACCTGATAGAAATAAATAAAAAAGTGCCCGTCGCAAATTATTACCTTGGCCGGATAACACAGAACCAGGGGGATGACAAACGGGCGGTAAGTTATTATCTGGGCGTAAAAAGCGGTGAATATGCTTTTGATGCACAGCTGCGTATCGGTGTATTGCTGGCGGTACTTGGGAAACAGGATGAGGGTCTAGCCAAACTTGAAGCGTTGGCAGAAGAACAGACTAGCTGGTCGTTACGTGTTAAATCATATCTTGCGCAAGGTGAGATATTGCGCAGTGAGCGGCGTTACGAAGAGGGCGTGGAAATGTACAGCCGTGCCCTGCAGCAAAAACGTGATGACACCACTTTGCTTTACGCGCGCGGATTAATGGCAGAAAAAGTTGACCGTCTTGATATGGCGGAATCAGACCTGTTAAAAGTTATTTCAAAAGAGCCCGACAATGCCGATGCACTCAATGCTCTGGGTTATACGCTGGCTGATCGTACATCAAGATATAAAGAGGCGCAGGAGTACATCAAAAGGGCTGCTGCCCTGGTTCCTGAAGACCCTGCCATTCTCGATAGTCTTGGCTGGGTGAGTTACCGGCTGGGTGAGATGGACGAGGCTTTAAAATGGTTGTCCAGGGCATTTGAAAAACTGGAAGATGCTGAAATAGCTGCACATTACGGTGAAGTATTGTGGCACGCAGACCAGAAAGATAAAGCGCGTGAGATCTGGGGCAAGGGTAAAGCACAAAATGCTGATAACCCGGT
>DAOVJH010000288.1 GCA_030673345.1 Pseudomonadota bacterium | reverse complement strand
GCACTCTTACAGCCGTCTTTCACCCATTCACATGTTTTATCATCGGAATACACTCCATGAAATTGCCAGACCGGGCATTTCTTAGGATCACCCGGATCAGTGCGGCGAACCCGGGCAGGGTCCGTCGGCATGGTACGCAATTTTTTAACCACGGTATCGGTATCGTCACGCAGGGCAATGGTATTGTTATATGACTTGGACATTTTCTGGCCATCGAGTCCCGGCATTTTTGACGCCGGCGTAAGTAATGCCTGCGGTTCCGGCAGGATGATCTTGCCTGAACCCTCGAGATAACCGAAAAGACGCTCTTTGTCACCTATCGAGATGTTCTGCTGCGAATCGAGTAGTGCCTGAGCCACGTTCAATGCCTCGGCATCGCCCTTCTCCTGATACTCTTTTCGGTATTTAAAGAACATACGGGCATTTTTCTTGCCCATCTTGGCGGCTGCCTGCTCTGCTTTTTCTTCAAAGCCCGGTTCGCGGCCATAGAGGTGGTTAAAGCGGCGTGCGACTTCACGTGTCAGTTCAACGTGTGCCACCTGGTCTTCACCGACGGGCACCAGACCAGCCTTGTAGACCAGGATGTCAGCACTCTGCAGTAGCGGATATCCCAGGAAACCATAAGTGGCCAGATCTTTTTCTTTCAACTGCTCCTGCTGGTCTTTATATGTAGGCACCCTTTCCAGCCAGCTGAGCGGGGTAATCATCGACAATAATGTGTGCAGCTCAGCATGTTCCGGTACTTTGGACTGCAGGAACAATTTAGCTGAACCCGGGCTGATACCAGCGGCCAGCCAGTCGACCACCATCTCCCAGGTGCTCTTTTCGATTATTGATGGGTCTTCGTAATGCGTGGTTAATGCATGCCAGTCGGCAACAAAAAAGAAGCACTCATATTCATGCTGCAACTGTACCCAGTTCTTAAGTACACCGTGATAGTGTCCCAGGTGCAGACGCCCTGTCGGCCGCATGCCGGATAATACGCGTTTATGCTGTGTTACTACTTTATTCAATATCTTACCCTGCTAACTTAATCTAAAGTCCAAAAATAAAACCAATGATTCCGACAAAATGCTGCACGATCGGCCAGAGGATTTTACCGAGTAATCCACTGAGGAGTAACAGCAAAATAATCATCATGCCAAAGCGCTCGATCTGCATAAACGGTAAAGCCAGATTAGGCGGCAAAATACCCGCCATCACACGCCCGCCATCTAATGGCGGAATCGGCAACAGGTTCAGCACCATCAGCACTATATTGATGATGATACCGTTTCTGCCCATCTCAGTCAGAAAGGTCAGCAACTGAGAGTATTCCAGCGACATATGGGCCAGCTTGATAAACATCGCCCAGATACACGCCATAAAAAAGTTTGAAACTGGGCCCGCTACCGCAACCAGCGCCATATCCAGCAGCGGTGATTTAAAATAACGCGGTTCGACCGGCACCGGTTTTGCCCAGCCCATAACGAACGGGCTAACCATCGCCAGAAAAAGCGGAACCACCACTGTGCCCACCGGGTCGATATGCTTTATCGGGTTAATCGTAATCCTGCCCAGTCTTTTTGCAGTAGGATCGCCCAACCTGTTTGCTACCCAGCCGTGCGCCGCTTCGTGCAGGGTGATAGCAAATAAAATCGGTGCCGCCCAGACAGCGACGGTATAGAGCATTTCAGGTATTGATGACATCAAGGATGGTTTATTATTCTATTGATTATTGGTGCGCAGTTTACACCAATCAGCCGGCTGAAACATTAATCGAGACCGTGGTCCTTACCCTTACCCGAACGCCGTATTTCCGGGACACCATCCGTCAGCCGAATAACCGTGGTCGGCTCGATACCGCAGTGCCCGCCATCGATAATCAGGTCAACCTGCTTTTCCATCTGCGAGCGAATATCTTCTGCATCAGTCACCGGTAACGCCGCACCGGGCAACACCAGGGTACAGCTCATCAACGGCTGCCCCAACGCCTCTAACAGTTCGTTGACCACGGGGTGATCCATCACGCGCAGACCGATATGGCGTCGCTTAGGATGCATCAGACGGCGCGGCACCTCACTGGTTGCCGGAAGAATAAATGTATAAGGTCCCGGGGTTAGTGATTTCAGCAGTCGGTAATCGGTGTTACTGATTTTTGCATAGCTCGCAATCTCAGACAGATCGCGACAGACCAGTGTTAGATTATGCTTCTCATCGATCTGCCGGATACGACGCAAACGGGTAACCGCATTCTTATCACCGATCTGGCAGCCAAGTGCATAACTGGAGTCAGTCGGATAAACGATAACACCGCCATTATGGATAATGTCGACCGCTTGCTTGATCAATCGCTTCTGCGGATTTTCAGGATGGATTTCGAAATACTGACTCATAGTTTTGAATTTTACACTGTCGTGTAAGATTAATGAAAAATGAATAATGAAAAATTATTAAAAACTAATAATCTCATTGCCCTGTCATCTCGACCGTAGGGAGAGATCTTAAATCCGCCAAAATCAGAACACACGCTTCCATGAGAGTAACAACCTTAAAACAGAAGGCGATACCCGCTTTTCATTTTTCACTATTCATTTTTCATTTTTCATTAACGAAGTTCTGTATAATGCCTGCCTTCGATGAACGGGAAGGCTCTCACAAAGCCGATAAAATACATTAATATAATGAAGTTACTATTTGATTTCTTTCCAATTATTCTATTTTTTGTCAGTTACTACCAGGCCAGTTTTCTAATCGAAAACACCTTTATCGGTCAGCTGATCGACCCGGCTAAACCTGACTTTATCGCCGCCACCATCGTCGCCACCGGCATGGCTATTATCGCCAGTTTCTTCCAGGTTGCCATGCACTGGTTCAATACACACAAGTTTGAACGCATGCATATCTTTTCTCTTGTACTGATTACCGTGCTCGGTAGCATCACTATCTTTCTCGGTAACCCCGCATTCATCCAGTGGAAGCCCACCGTATTAAACTGGTTATTCGCGGGTGTTTTTCTCGGCAGCATGCACGTCGGCGAAAAGCCGATCATTCAACGTATGATGGGCGAGCACATCGAACTGCCGGTAAATGTCTGGACTACCC
This sequence comes from Pseudomonadota bacterium, assembly GCA_030673345.1. Classification (GTDB taxonomy): domain Bacteria; phylum Pseudomonadota; class Gammaproteobacteria; order SZUA-229; family SZUA-229. Next base: position 169 of record DAOVJH010000288.1, on the reverse strand, counting down.
TTAACATTTCCTGGATCGTTTTCTTTTTCATCAGTGGCGCTGCAAACCTGTACGTCGCTTTTTACTACAACGTTGGCGCAACTGCAGATGCACGTATGGATACCTGGGTTAACTTCAAGTTGTTTGGTCTGATGGGTCTGACCATCGCCTTCGTTATCCTGCAGGCGGT